>PHBC01000001.1:0-300000 GCA_002840505.1 Deltaproteobacteria bacterium HGW-Deltaproteobacteria-2
TTCAGTTCAACTGCGTGTCCGATGAGACCCTGAGGAGCGCCCAGAGAGAACCTGAAAAGTATCAGGAAGTTATTGTCCGGGTAGCGGGATACAGTGCTCACTTTGTGGACATCAGCCGCAAAACACAGGACAACATTATTCAGCGTACGGTTCAGGGATTGGTAGCTTAAAACTAACTAATGGAGGGGGGAATGCCGCTGGGTTAATTCCCTCCTCCTAACTGAAATGACCTTATTCTCCAGATAATGATTCGAAATTGACGAAAAATATCGATGGCATAGAGATTTATACCAGACCACACAAAGGATATGGCATTGATGAATATAAAGGAGTTACCACTATTTCTGCTACTTCCTTTGATGTTCTTTACGCAATGATATCATATACACCTACACACAACAAATTAATGCATACCTGATATGAGGCTTCTATTATAAAACCGTGGGAGAAAGGACGTCAAATTCATTATTTTAAATTTAAATCACCCTGGCCTTTATGGGACAGAGATCTCATATATGAAATACGAGGATGTATTGATCCAAAATCAGGAAATATGGTTGTCATTTGCAAAGTAATCAAAGAACCGTTAGTTCCCCTCCGGCATAAGTTTATTCGAATTATAGATTCAGAACATATGTGGATTTTCGAAAAACTTAGTTCGGATAAGACACGGGTAAACTATTATAATTATACTGATCCTCATTGCGGATCCATTCCCAACATGATCGTAAATAGCAATATTAAAGATGTTCCTTATTATTCTCTGCTTAATTTGAGGAATTTGGCAAAAGACCAACGATACAAGGAACTCGCTCCCAAATATCACATTGATGAAGACATGAGCATACCCGATCCGTTCTTTCTCAATTCATTATTTCCTTAATTTATCATTTTGTAAATGAGTGCTTATGGAGTTACTTTCTGTCGAATATTAATCCTCAACTTAAAAAGCTGTCCATTATTGAAACTTATCCGGTGTAAGGCACGGAAAGGTGTTTCATATATTTGTTAATACAGATATTTCAGAATCGAGGCAAGTTTGATATCTGTTCTTACGAAAGGCCATAAACAGAGTAGTTATGAAGTTCCTATAGCTGTACGTCCTAGCGATCCAGAAAACAAAAAGGTCCAACTTTTAAAGTTGGGCCTTTTTGTGATTCATCATACAATGATACATAAACATTCTTTCATTAAGTCATAAAATCAATCCGGCAAAAAAGTTTTTATACCTTTATAATCGTAGCAACAGAAATCAAATAAATTTTATTGTTTGACATATTTTTTGTAATTGTTTAACAATTCACACCGCCGTTCGCCGCGACGGATAAAAAAATTTAAAGCCTGATAAAAGAAATTACTTCTGCAAAGTCTGTCTGAACAATCCAGCTTTAAAAGAAGAAAATAATTATACGTATAAGGAGTTTACAAAATGAAGGATGTAGTTATTGTTTCAGCGTGTAGGACGGCTATAGGAACATTCGGGGGCACATTAAAGGACATGATTGGAGCGCGCATTGCGGCTGTAGCCATGAAGGAGGCTGTTAAGCGTGCCGGAATAGATCCGGTCATCATTGATGATGTCAGATTTGGCTGTTGTCTTGAATCCTGCAATACACTTAATACCACTCGCGTAGCGGCTCTTTTGGCCGGTATTCCGGAAAGCGTGACAGCTGTTACGCTGAATCGTGTATGTATTTCCGGCATGGAAGCCGTGCTCAGTGGCGCCGCCATGATCAAAGCCGGTATGGCCGATGTTATTCTGGCGGGAGGCGTTGAGCATATGTCCGGTACACCCTATGTCAGTTTCGATGCTCGTTGGGGTTGCCGCCTTCAGGACACTGTTTTTGTCGATTCCATGATTCGCGCGCTGCACTGCGGCTCATATGTCATGCCGCTGGGTGATGACGGTCCCGTCAAATCAGGCCAGCCTTTCGAGAGTTTAAAGGGAAAACCATATATCATGGGCCATACCACGGAACTTATCGCCCAGCTTTTGAACATCAGCCGCGAGGAAATGGATGAGGTCGCCCTGCGCAGCCATAACAACGTCGAGCGCGCCACCAAAAACGGCGATTTTAAAGACGAGATCGTGCCGATTGAAATTCCCCAGAAAAAAGGCAAACCGCCTATAGTCTTCGATAAGGATGAGCATTTCCGTCCCGGATTGACGATGGAACAATTAAAGGCGTTACCATCGGCATTTATCCCTAAGGTCGGCAAAGTTACGGCCGGCAACTCCTCGGGTCTCAACGACGGCGCTTCAGCCATGATCATTATGTCTGCTGAAAAAGCGAAGGAATTGGGATTGAAACCAATCGCCAGAATACGATCCTCCGGACGCGGCGGCTGCCATCCTTCCGTGATGGGCTTAAGCCCGGTTCCAGCCGTAAAAAATCTGCTCAAAAGCGACCCGCAGCTTAGTCTGGATGCCTTTGAGCTGTTGGAAGTCAACGAAGCATTTGCCGGTCAGTATCTCGGTTGTGAAAAAGAGCTTGGTTTAAAACGTGAGATTACCAATATTAACGGATCGGGCATCGGACTGGGACATCCGGTGGGTTCTACTGGCTGCCGAATCATGGTTACACTCATTCATGCCATGCAAAAACACGGCAAAACGCTGGGAATGGCGACCCTCTGCGGCGGCGGCGGCGTTTCCATGGCCACGGCTATAGAAATGTTATAATAACAAGTTGCTTTCAAAAATTCATATTTTAATTTTTGAAAGCTTACTTGGTATTATGCCCGGTTGGTATAAATTACCCGTTCAAGGGTTTGATTTGTTTTCCGTATCAGGAAGAGCAGGACTTAAGTTCTGTTCTTCCTGAACGGTTTCTTTTTCCTGTTGTGGTTGTTCCTGTCCGTTGACGTTCTGATTATCTTCATCCTTTTCAGAAATTACGTCATCATATTCAGGTATAACAATGCCCCTGCGTACCATTATTTGATAAATTCTTTCCGACTGGTTCCCCACGTATCTTGACGTACCGTCAGTTCGATATCTGCGGGGATTGGGTATAACAGCAGCCAGCACCGCCGCTTCACGGGCGGTTAAGCCGGCAGCGCTTTTTCCATAATGTTTCCGAGCCGCCGCTTCAATGCCGTAAATCCCATCACCCCATTCGGCAACGTTCAAGTAAAGTTCCATAATTCTTCTTTTGCTTAAATTCCTTTCCAATCGCCAGGTTAGTATTGCCTCTTTGAGTTTTCTAATCGGGTTCTTCGATGGTGAAAGATACAAATTTTTTGCCAGTTGCTGAGAAATCGTACTGCCGCCGGCCTTGAATTTCTTCTTTTTAATATCTTTTTCCAGAGCTTTTTGCATGGCCTCGAAATCAAATCCTTCATGAGACCAGAACTTATCATCTTCGGCAATAATTACGGCCTTCATAACATAAGGCGACACTCGGGATAGAGGCACCCAAATATTGGTAATTTTTCTTTTTACTCCCTTTTCCTGCCAGACTTTCTCCCTGTATTTCATAAAAGCAGTTTTTTGAGGGCAACTTTTTTTTAATGAAGTCACATTAGGATAGACAAAATAGCGCCCGACATCAAAAACAAAATAAGTTAAGATCAAGACTAAGATTATTGAAATAATTCTCCAATTAAATCGCATAACAGTCCTTTTAAAATATTTTATTGCCTTAAGCCGCCTTCAGGCAAACGACTAACCAAGCCCGAAGATCATTTAAGGCAGGCATTGCAATAGCTTAAAATCCATATAAAATCCAATAATAATTTTCATATCCGAAGCAGACCATTTTCTATAAAAAATCAATCAAAATATATATTTAAAACATAATATAAGCCATAAATTGCAAAATAAGTTTGACAGGCAGGTATTTTTTTAGTAGGTTAACCGCAAATTGTGTAGTTGGTTGTACATTGCTGTAATAAATGTACAGTTGGTGTATAAGTTAAAAAAGATTATTTTTCGGTTACAAATATGAATTTAAATCGAAATATATACACCGTTAATAGGATAATACCCCCCATAACAAAGGAGGCATTTCATTATGAAACGGAAAATTCTCGCGTTTTCAGGACTATTTGTCCTAATTTTGTTCCTTAGTTTCAGTTCAAACGTTTTTGCAACACAGTATAAGGTAAAAAATGGAGACACCCTTTACAGTATTTCCAAAAAATTTGGCGTCAGCGTCAACCAGATAAAAGAAACGAACAATCTTCGAAAATCTGGAATCAAAAAAAATCAAGTTTTAAGTATTTCTACAAAAAAATCTTCAAAACGAATTGTAAAATCAAAGTCCAAGTCGGTTTATTATACTGTCCGGAAAGGCGACACTTTATTCCGAATCGCCCAAAAAACGCACCAGCCCATGAAAAAAATAATGGCCCTCAATCATGTCAACAGCAAGAGTCTGCGTGTCGGGCAGAAACTTGCTCTTGCAAAACCGTCCTACGAACCGGAAGAATCAATTGTCACCCAGGAAAATGAAGATATAGAAGAAAGTGAAGATTCGCCGGATATTGAAAGCGAAGACGCCGATCAAGATGTCATTAACATTGGTCAGCAAAATGAACAAACAAGGAAAGAAGAACTTCTGGGAAAATGGAATAGTCCCGATGAAGTGCAATTGTTTGTTAAAGTGGCAACCGGTTTCATAGGAGCGCCTTACAGATTTGGCGGCTCTTCCCTGAAAGGAATTGACTGCTCTTCTTTTGTCCAAAAGATTTACCGCATTTTCGATGTAACATTGCCCCGTAATGCGGCTCAGCAATCCAAAGTCGGCATCAATATAACCCGCGAAAATCTTACAGAAGGAGATCTTGTTTTTTTCCATACAAATAGATCGCTGGGACATGTGGGAATTTATATCGGCAACAATGAATTTGTCCACGCGTCCTCTAAAAGCAAAGTTGTCCGGATTGACAGCCTGGACGCTCCTTATTATCAAAAAAGATTTCAGCGCGCAGTGCGGGTAAAAGGACTGGACGGCAATGGCGCTTAAAAGCAATCCGCCATTACATTAAAGCATAAGTATGAACCAATAACGGGCTTTAGGAAATAATTCCTTCAGCCCGTTATTTTTATTATTTTTTCTTTTTGCCAGTTGATTATCTGTCGCGTTTATTATATAAGTTCGCGACTGTAAATGCTTTATCACCTAAATTCTTCTTTTTAAGGAATAGAAAATGGGAAAAAATTTAGTTGAAAAAATTATTTCGCAGCATCTAATCTCCGGCGTTATGACGCCCGGTGAAGAAATCGGCATTCGCATTGACCAGACCCTTACTCAGGACGCTACAGGTACTATGGCCTATCTGCAATTTGAAGCAATGAATGTGCCCAAAGTCAAAACCGAGCTGTCCGTAAGTTACATTGATCACAATACGATACAGATAGGTTTTGAAAACGCCGATGATCATCTCTATCTGCAAAGCGTAGCTCAAAAATACGGCATTGTTTTCTCCCGTGCGGGAAACGGCATTTGCCATCAGGTTCATTTGGAAAGATTCGGCAAGCCTGGAAAAACATTAATCGGTTCGGACAGTCATACACCGACCTGCGGAGCACTGTCTATGCTATCCATAGGCGCAGGAGGACTTGATGTCGCGATGGCTATGGCCGGCAGTCCGTTTTACTTTATTTGCCCTAAAGTTATTAAAATTAATCTTAACGGTAAACTTAAGCCATGGGTTTCCACCAAAGATGTTATTCTCAAAGTACTGGAAATATTTACAACAAAGGGAAATGTTAACACGGTATTTGAATACGGCGGAAGGGGGGTCGCATCTCTGACGGTTCCCGAACGAGCTACAATCACCAATATGGGGGCGGAATGCGGAGTAACAACTTCCATCTTCCCCAGTGATAAGATGACCCGCCTTTTTTTGCGCTCGCAGCAAAGAGAACGTGATTTTACACAACTAGAGGCCGACAAAAACGCAAAATATGAAAAAGTTATTAATATTGACTTGTCTAAAATCGAACCATTAACGGCCAAACCTCACAGCCCGGACAATATCAGTACAGTAAGGAAAATGAAAAAGATTGCCGTAAATCAGGTTTGTATGGGCAGCTGCACCAATTCTTCATACAAAGACTTGGTTACCGTAGCGAAAATTTTAAAGGGCAAAACTGCGCATCCTGATGTAAGTTTTATTTTAGCGCCGGGTTCCAGACAGGTGCTGGAAGAGCTCGCTAATAAAGGATATCTTTCCGAATTGATTGCCTCAGGAGCACGCATTATGGAGAACGCCTGTGGCTTCTGTATCGGAAACAGCCAGAGCCCTCCGTCAGCCTCCGTATCTCTGCGTACATCCAACCGTAATTTTCTGGGACGCTCCGGAACCATGGACGCCGATGTTTATCTGGTGAGTCCGGAAACAGCTGCCGCCGCGGTAATTACAGGATGTTTCACTGATCCACGTGACTTGAAAATACGCTATCCAAAAGTCGTCATGCCGAAAAAATTCTCCATCGATGATTCGATGATAATATGGCCGGACAAAAAAAAATCTGCCGATGTCTACCGCGGTCCCAATATAGGTGTTTTACCCCGCTGTCCGGAGCTTTCCGATACTATTCACGGCCAGGTAACAATAAAGGTTGGCGATAAAATTACGACAGACCATATTATACCTGCCGGCGCACGCATGAAATACCGTTCGAACATTCCCAAATATTCTGAGTTCGTTTTTGAAAACGTTGACACAACTTTCGCCAAACGCGCCATGTCATTAAGGCAAGACGGGAAACAAAGCATAATAGTGGCTGGTTTTTCCTATGGACAGGGTTCTTCGCGAGAACATGCTGCTTTGTGCCCCATGTATCTGGGTGTACGCGCGGTTATCGCCAAATCATTTGAAAGAATTCATGCCGCGAACCTGATTAACTTTGGCATATTGCCTCTGACTTTTTGCTCTGAAAACGACTATGATAAAATAGATAAGGAAGACGAGCTGGAAATTTCCGAGACAAAAAGAACCATTGCGGGAGACGGTAAGTTTCTGATGCGCAACAAAACAAAAGGCATTGCATTTTATGTAACTTGCGAACTGTCCGCACGTCAGAAGCAAGTAATTCTTGCAGGCGGAGCACTAAATATAAGTAATAAATAAGGGTATAATCCCTTCAGGCAACCAAAGGGTAATCCCCATAGCCTTTGATGCGGAATATTTTCCAATTCAGATATATCGGGATTGGAAAATTAGACCATCAAACTTCAGGGCATTTTGTTTCTGAAGCATTGAACTTAATATGGAGCAGTAATTTTTTATGGCAAAAAAAATAAAAGTTAAGACTACCATCGTCGAAATGGACGGTGATGAAATGACACGAGTAATGTGGCAAATGGTTAAGGACAAACTTCTTTTTCCATATCTCGATATGAATATTGATTATTATGATTTGCACGTAAAACATCGTGATGACACTGACGATCAGGTTACTGTAGACGCGGCGCGTGCGATTATGAAATACGGTGTCGGCATCAAATGCGCCACTATCACACCCAATGAAGACCGCGTCAAAGAATACAAATTAAAAAAAGCATGGAAAAGCCCCAACGGCACCATCCGCGCCATGCTCGACGGTACCGTTTTCAGAAAACCGATTTTGGTCAACAATATTAAGCCGAATGTTTCCTCGTGGAAAAAGCCGATAATCATCGGCCGTCACGCCTACGGTGATGTTTATAACAATTTTGAGATGCCGATTCCGGGTGCGGGAAAACTGGAAATTGTCTTTACTCCCAAAGACGGCGGCAAGGCACAAAAATTTTTAGTTAACGATTTCCCCGCGGCAGGAATAATCCAGATTAATCACAATCTTGATAAATCAATACTGAATTTTGCCAAGGCGTGTTTTACTTACGCCCTGAGTGAAAAAATAGATCTGTGGTTTTCAACCAAAGACACTATTTCCAAAGTATATGATGCCGGATTCCGTGAAATATTCAACCGCGAATTTGAAACTAACTGGAAGGGAAAGTTCGATGAAGCGGGCATCGAATATTTCTTCACCCTGATTGACGATGCCGTGGCACGTGTTATGAAAGGCGAAGGCGGCATCCTCTGGGCATTGAAAAACTACGACGGAGATGTCCTGTCGGATATGGTTGCTTCCGCCTGCGGCTCACTGGCCATGATGACATCGGTTCTTGTCTCTCCCAATGGCTGGTTCGAATACGAGGCCGCGCACGGCACTGTGCAAAAGCATTATTACAAGCACTTAAAGGGTGAGGAAACTTCGAGTAATTCCATGGCACTTATTTTCGCCTGGTCCGGCGGCCTGCGTAAAAGGGGAGAAATAGATGGCACGCCGGAAGTAATAAAATTTGCCGACAAACTCGAAGAAGCAGCCCTTGCCACAGTGGAAGGCGGCATAATGACCGGTGATCTGCTCGCGCTCGCCGAAAATAAACCTTCTAACAAAAAAGTTAACACAGAAGATTTTATTAACGCTATCGCCGCAACGCTGCAAAAAAAGCTTAAATGATTAGCCGCTCTGAAAATCTGCTTCCTAATTTGCTGGATTTCACTCTGGAGGAGATGGAGGAATTTATTTCCTCTTTAGGTAAGGAAAAATTCCGAGCCCGGCAGATAAGGAAATGTCTTTACCAATCCGGCAATGTTTCTTTTGAGGATATGACCACCCTCTCCCGCGATTTTCGCACCAGACTCTCCGGCATCGCGCGCGTCAGCCGCCCGCAAATCGTCAAGGTTCAGGAATCTAAAGACTCAACAAAAAAAGCTCTTTTACGTTTAGAAGACGGACTTTTTATCGAAAGCGTTTTAATTCCCGGGAAAAATAACTGGACTCTTTGCGTATCCACTCAGGCCGGCTGTGCCATGGATTGCAAATTTTGCCTGACAGCGCGTCAGGGTCTTAAAAGAAATTTAAACCCTTCGGAAATTGTAGGCCAACTTCTGACATTGAGACACGAACTGCCCCAATGCCCTGACATAAAAAATATTGTGATGATGGGCATGGGCGAACCGCTGGCTAATTATGAAAATGTTGTCAAAGCGATAAAAAATATCACCTGTGATTTCGGCATGGGATTTTCCAACCGTAAAGTAACCATATCTACCTGCGGGCTTGCCCCGCAAATTATCAGGCTGGGAAAGGATATTTGCATCAATCTCGCCGTTTCGCTCAACGCTCATGATAACGAAACCAGAAGCAAGCTAATGCCTGTTAATAAAAAGTACCCTTTGGAAGTACTGCTGGATGCCTGTAAAAAATACCCCATGCCCGGCCGGAGACTTCTGACCTTTGAATATATTTTAATTGACGGTATTAATTCCTCTGTGCGAGATGCAAAAAAACTGGCGGCCTTGTTGAAAGGCCAACGCTGCAAGTTGAATCTGATTGTTTTTAATGAATATCCCGGAACTCCATTCAAGTCACCTTCACAAAAAACTGTAGAAGTGTTTCAGCAAACATTGATTGATAATCACTATACAACCATGCTCCGCGCAAGCAAAGGGAGTGATATTCTGGCCGCCTGCGGACAATTGAGCGGATCAGTAGCATCTAAACAGTAAATTATATTATCAATGAAAGCTAAACAATGGACGTTGTGATAATATTGTATTAAATTTTTCCTTATTAGAAGGAGGTCAGTGATGAAGAATTACATTAAAATACCTGTAACTATATTTAGCGCACTTATTCTTGTCGGTTGCAGCATGTCATACAAAATCATTAAGGAAGAATCCGTAAAAAACATACCTGATAAGAGCTATGAGACAATCATAAGATTGAATACTCCGGACAGTGAACCGCTGGAACCGCAAGCAGGATACGTCTACATTGAACCGGGAGGGAAGATAAAAACCGACTTCCCACGTGAGGAAGTTATAAAAAATATCGACATGTTGAATAAATATGAGCGATATAATAAAAACTACATGGGCAAATTTGTCATAAAAGACAGTAAGGGTAAAGTGCGCGGCTACTATGAAATGCTTCATGAATATGGAACAATCATCTGGGAAAGCGGTGATGATATCTTATTGCAAATTATAATTCCCTATAACATGACGAACAGCATCGGCAACGGACGTGACAATGGTGGGAAATCTGGTGGACACCACGGTGGCCGATGAATTTATTGTGAGACTCAAATTTCAAAAACGAAGTGTATTGAAATTTGTTAGTCGAACAATCCCGCCTATAGGCGGAGGGTATAATACCCCGCCCCTTGGGTCGGAATTAGGGTCCAGGGCTTGCACTGGGGTTTATACCCGTGATTCATTCAAAACTGATATTAATTATTCTCAATTCTTTGACTACACTTTTAAAATTACGATAGAGGAGGATTTTGTCATGAAGAAAATAGCCGGTTCAAGAAAAATCCTTGTTCTGACGGTAATAATACTTTTATGGGGAGTGACATTGTTCTTTATGGAAGGCTGCGCAAGAATACCGTTGAGTTATTTGCCAGGCTCTGTCAGCAAATTTTCAGGAAGCGTATCAATATCTAACTTCAAATATGTCCCCGCAGAAGCAGGTAAAGTAAAACCATATCAGATACGCAATACATCATTAGGCAGTCTCAAGTTCGACAAGAATATCGATACATTTTTCAGGGATGCGGTTTTTGCGGAGTTACACTCTACCGGTATCAAACTCGATAATAATAATCTAATGCTTGGTGGTGAAATTGAAGATTTTCTAATTGACGAGCTGAGTGCCAGTGTGGATTGGACATTGATAGTTAATTACTCGGTAAAAAATCTGCAAACCGGTGATACTTTATATAAATTAACAAAAATCACAAAACGCAATGCATCCAAACTTGTAAATATCTCCAGCGCAGTAAATGAAATGATCAAATTGAATATAGAAGAACTTCTTCAAGATGAGGAATTCATCAGAATAATTTACTAAGATTATCCCGTAAACAGAAAAACAGCCGTAGCCGCGACATTCTCATCCTCCAGCGGACAATTGAGCGGCGCCTGCGACAGAAAATAATCAACGATCATGAATTTCTCTTTTTTATCCGCTGTGCTTTTTTGATGGGAACGGGTTATCTTTCTTTGACTTTCTAGGCGGATTATATTTTTTCTCGCGCAGAAGTCGCGAGATATCTTTTTGTCGTCGGGTTGTTCTTTGTCCAGCCATGAATACCATTTTCTTTCTTCGGCTAACTTTGTTGGCTTCGTCGTCGGTTTCCTCAACGTATGTATAAATACGTCTCGTCACCTCCTCCTTGCCGCCGCGTTATCCTTTGAAAGAAGAACGGTATGCGCTCTTTTTTACTCTACACACATTCCTCTTCCAGTGGAAAAGTAAACGCCCTCAAGCCGGCGCGTGGATTCTCAACTTTCAATTTTCTTACCAGTTCACAAAGCGGCTTAATCTTTTCATCGCTCACAGCTAACAATAAGGCGTTATTATTACCAGGCCAATAATGAGTACCCAGTTTCGGTTCAGTTTCTTCACCTTCGCCCATTAATCCGCACATTTTAGTGTAGGCCTTGAATCCTGATTCTTTGAAAGCATTAATGATAGCATCATCGGCGGCTTCGGCGTAAATAACATAAAACATTTTCATAATCATGACCTCTCTCTATTAGAAAATATTTTTTAACATTTCCTGCAAGATAAAATCAGCCAACTTTTTTCTCTTTTTTCGAACGTCTTCTCTTAAAATATTCCTGCCAGTCATCAAATACATCATAAGCAGCCGGCACCACAACCAATGTAAGAATCAGAGAAGTCAACAAACCACCGATAACCGCTATGCCCATCGGAGCACGAGTTTCCGCGCCTTCACCTACGGCGAAAGCTATCGGGAGCATTCCGAAAATCATGGCAAAAGTTGTCATAAGAATAGGACGCATTCTCACCGGCCCCGCCTGCAAAATTGCCTCGCGGCGTGACATGCCCCGCGCCCGCAAAACATTTGTATAATCAACGAGCAGTATGGCGTTTTTCTTAACCAGACCCATCAGAAGGATCAAGCCGATAATACTGAATATATTCAGTGTCTTACCGGTAATGAAAAGCGCGCCGAAAGCGCCGATAAAAGAAAGGGGCATGGATAATAAAATTGTTACGGGATGAATAAAGCTTTCAAACTGCGCGGCCAGAATCATATAGGCCATGACAATACCAAGCAGCAAAGCAAAAAGCAGATAGACAAAAGATTCCTGCATGACCTGGCCCATACCCTGATATCTGGGCAGATAATCCGAGGGCAGAATGCGTCCGGCAATTTCATCAAGTTCATTCCTAGCCTCTCCTAAAGGTTTGCCTTCCAGGCTGGCAAAAATAGTAATGGCCCTCTGACGGTCAACACGGTTGATGACACTGGGGGCTGTTCCTTCCTTGACCTGGACGACACTGGCCATTTCGACAAGTTTACCGTCGCGGGCACGTACAAAAATTCTCTGCATGGCATCACTGCTTTCCCTGTCCTCGGGATTGAGTCTGACCCTGATGTCATAACGTTTGCCTTTCTTTTCATCTTTATAACGGGCGATATCCACTTCACCGCCGATCAACAAGTTGATTGCCTCGGCAACGGTTGCCACATCCACACCCAGATTCGCTGCCTTTTCACGATCAATATAAACCTTGAATTCCGGTTTGCCCACTTCCAGAGATGTGTCTACATCAACTATTCCCGGTAGTTTGGAAAATTCTGAAATGATTTGTTTGGCATAAGTCTGCAAGGCGAAGAGATCATTCCCGCGAATACTATACTGAATCGGCACCTGCCTGATTCCACCTCCAATCAGCGAGATGTCTTCCGCAGTTCCTTTCAATCCCGGAATCTGCTTCAATTTTAATCGTACAATTTTCTTGATATCTTCCTGACTTTTTTCGCGCTCAGCTTTCGGTTTTAAACCGACAATCATAATTCCTTTGTTGGAGTAACCCTGATATCCCTGAACAAAAAAGACGGATTTGACCTCCGGAATCTCCCGAATCATTTTTTCCGGACTGACGAAATATTTTTCCACCTGCTCAACGGAATAATCAATTGGCGCTTCCAGGCGCACGATAAAATTGCCCTGATCTTCAGGAGGGAGAAATTCTTTGCCTAAACCAAACCGTGCTATTAAAATACTTAAGGCAAAGATTGCCATTGCTCCCACCAGCATTGACTTTCTATATTTGAGCGAAAATTCCAGCACACGGCGATAAAATATTTCCAGTCTTTTATAGTTCTTTTCCAGATAATCTCCCGATTTTTTCCAGAAAGACCATCTGATAATAAAATTACCGCGTTTTCCTGAGTTGGCAGCAGGAGCATTATGCGGTTTGAGAAAAATTGAAGCCATCATCGGCGTCAGAGTAAACGAAACCAGCAACGATACCAAAACGGCAAAGACAATGGTTAACGCAAACTGGAGAAAGAATCTGCCGATTAGTCCTTTCATGAAAGCAACAGGTAAAAATATGGCCACAATAGCTAACGTAGTGGCCATGACAGCCAGGCCGATTTCCGATGTGGCGAATTTGGCCGCCTCTATGGGCGCCATCCCTTCTTCCACGTGCCGGTAAATATTTTCAATGACAATAATCGCATCGTCAATCAGCAAGCCTACCGATAGCGACAAAGCCAGCATCGTCATGTTGTTGAAAGAAAATCCGAAAGCGTTAATCAGCGCGAAGGTGGAAATTATTGAGACGGGTAGAGCCACGGCGCTGATTAAAGTCGTGCGCATGTTTTTCAAAAAAAGAAAAACGGCAAAAACGGCAAAGAGACTGCCCAGAATTAAATGCCCCTGTACCTCGTCGATGGATCGAACGATAAAAGTTGATTGATCCATCGCGATATTGAGTTTCATGCCGGGGGGGAGTGTTTTGTTGATTCTCTCCACTTCTTTTCTAACCCTGGCGGCAACGGCAACTGTATTTGTTCCCGATTGTTTTTGAATTTGGATTCCGATGGCCGGTACGCCGTTGAAACGAGCCAGCGATCTTTTTTCTTCCGTACCGTCTTCCGCCTTGCCGATATCCTTTATCTTTACCGGAGCGCCTTTATAATAACTGATAATCAAATCGTTAAAGTCCGGTATCTGAGCAAACTCACCCTTAATCCGGACGGTATATTCCTTGGTTTGAGTTTCAATACGGCCGCCGGGCAACTCGACATTTTCACGCTTTAGGGCAATGACAACATCGGCGGGAGAAGCTTCATACGCACGCATTTTGGCGGCATCCAGCCAGATGCGCACCTGCCTGAGCCGTAAACCGTTTAAAGTAACGTCACCGACTTCATTGATCCGCTGCAATTGTTCTTTCAGTACTTCATCGGCATAAGTGGAAAGATCGCGCACTGATTTGTCGCCCGAAAGGTTCATAAATAAAATCGGAGTCGAATCGGGATCAACCTTGGCAATTCTGGGTTCCTCGATATCATCGGGCAATTTATTGCGAATCGCGGAAACTTTTTCACGCACATCCTGAACAGCCTGATCTATATTTCGTTCCAGCACAAATTCCACAACCGTGCGGGAAACGCTTTCCGTGCTGGTGGAGGTAATGCTCTTCACACCGTTTATTGTATTGACGGCACCTTCAATCCTGTCGGCTACATCAACATCCATAACATCGGGACTGGCACCCTTGAGCGTGGTGGTAACGGTAACAATGGGAAATTCAACCTTAGGGAAGAGATCGACGCCAATGCTGGGGTAACTGACGATACCCAACACCACCAGGGCCATAATGACCATAGTGGCAAATACCGGTCTTTTTACCGATGTATCAGCGAGCCACATTAACCTTTACTCCTTCCGACAAATTGTTCTGACCGACTACGACAACCTGTTCTTTTTCCTTCAAGCCCTCAGTTATTTCCACATCCTCTCCGTACTTGCCACCTGTTTTGACGGTTCGGGCATGTGCTAAATTTCCTTCAACGACAAAAATGGTGATGTTTGAATTATCGTACATTAACGCCGTCAGAGGAGCGACAACGGCATCGTTCAATGCGCCCGTATAAATTGTAACCCTGGCGAATAATCCTGGTTTCAGCAGATGATTGGCGTTGGAAACAACGGCTTCAACCTGCAGTGTTCTCGTTCTTTCTTCCACATTGGGATAAAGCAACTTAACTTTGCCCTTGAATTTTTTGTCGGGAAACGAATCGACAGTAAAGACAACGTCCTGACCTGTTTTCAAGCTGCCAATATCTTTTTCGCTTATTGTAAAATTCAGCTTCAATAAATCAACTTTAATTAATTGAAATAATGGCGAACCGGTTCGTACAAAATCACCGACAGACACTCTCTTCTCTTTCACCATACCATTCAGAGGCGAGTATATTTTTGTCCGGGAAAGCCTTTCTCTGGACGTATCCAAAAACGCCTTTGCTCTTGATAAATCGGCTTCCGCCAGAGTAACCCTTGTCGATATATCATCAAACTGCTGCTTCGTAAGCAGCTCTTCCTTGAACAAAGCTTCCTTTCTCTGATATTCAGCTTTTACATTAGCCAGATTGGCCTGTGCCTGTTTTAAGGCTGCATCCGCTCTTTTTTCATCCAGCACGTAATCAACTTGATTAATTTCCGCTAAAAGCGTCCCACGGCCAACCGCAGATCCTTCATCCACTTTTATACTTTTGACAATCCCATCGACTTCAGAACTGACTATCACTTCTTCATCAGCTTTCAGTGTGCCGGTCGTTTCGATATAAGGGCGGATTTGTTTCTTTGCCGCGGCTTGAACACGCACATTGATCAAGGTTTCCTTTTCCACCTTTTTTGCTTTTTTACAGGAAACCAAAGGTATAAAGATGAGCATCATTATCAAAAACAACAGCAATAATTTCCCCATTTGATGATCCGCCGTTTTTTTAATAACGAAGCAAGGCAGCTTCTCTGAATTCATTGTATTTATCCTCCTGAAAAATAAGCCTGTGAGTCCTGAGTGTTATTTGCCAACATTAACAAACTGCAGCAGCGTGCCACTTGATTTTTTAACGATCAGATAGGCGAGCTGATAGTTATATAACGCTTCCGCCACATTTTTTTCCGAAGTCAGCAACAGTGTATTGGCATCCATAACGTCAAGGCTGGTTGCCAAACCGTTTTCGAATTGTTTCAAAACGGCATTGTAATTGTCTTTAGCGAAAGCTCTCTGATCTTCCAAAAATTTCAGAGAACCTTTCAAAGTGTCCAGTTGCAGGCATGCCGCACGTAATTCAATATCGACATTTTTCTTTAAATCATCATAAGCCAGACGTGCCTGACGCTCTTTGGCTTTGGCCTCCTTGTATTCAGCCATTCTCAAACCACCTTCAAAGAAAGGAAAGGTAAGCGACGCACCGGCAAGAACACTTTCTCTGTTGAGGGTTGAGCCGACAGGATACTGATCAGTGCCGTTATAGACGGCAAATAATCCCATACTGGGCCAGAACGCACCGGTGGCATATTTTACCTGCTGCTCAGCCATTTTTGTCTGCATGTCGTAACTTTTCAAATCGGTCCTGAAATCCTGAGCCGTCTGTTTCAAACGATTAATTTCACAGGCTTCCGATGAAGATATTTTTTCATCTTTCAGAGAGAAATCCTGTTCCACTCCCGCCACACGGATCAATGCAGCTCGGGTAAGTTGCACAGCATTGGCTGCCCGTAGATAATCCGCACGCGCTCCTGATAATTCTCCCTCCGCGCGCAAAAGAGCGGTTTTGGTCAATTCACCGACCTTTACTCTCTTATCTACAAACTGATGGTATTTTGTCAGCCTCTCCAGATTGGCTTTAGCTATTTCCAGAGCTTTTTGTGCCTTGAGCACATCATAAAAAGAAGCCGCGACCGCCAGTACGAAATCGGATTTCGCGGTGTCCAGATCATATTCACTTTTCGTGATGGTCTGACCGGCAATTTTTAAAACATCAAGTTCGCGCGCGCTCAGCGAAAAAGACTGATCAGCGCGAACGCCCCATGTTCCCGATTGCTCCGGCTGAATCAAAATGCCCGAAGCAGAGTATTTGTCTTCGGTAAAGCGGTTGTAAGTGCCGTAAGCGGTCATTCGGGGAATTAAAAGAGACCAGGCTTTATTTTTTCCCATTTGAGCGATATAGACATTTTCCCGGGCCATTTCAATTTTTTCAGAACTTTTTAATGCCTTTTGATAAATTTCCTTGATTGTGTATTCCCGCGCTAAGATTTCCGGAACAAAAATCACCGCCGACATCAGCGCAAGAATTCCGTATAATAATATCTTTCTCATTTTAGAATCCTTTTGATAAACAAACTACTTTTAAAAAGTACTATGGCCAGATATTTCCCATTGCTCGCTGCAGTCTGGCATAATTTATATTATAATCGCCCAAAGCGTTAGCATACTCCGACTTTGCTTTTGTCAATAAAGTCTGGGCTTCAAGAACCTCCGTTGAAGTAGCGACTCTTTCTTTATATCTCTCTTCGGAAATGCGGAAATTTTCTTCGGCTTGTTCAATCACTTTCAGCCAGACAACAATTTGACTTTCCGTCTCCTGCAATATCAGGTAAGCATTTTTTATTTCCAAAGTAATCCGATCATTTAATTCTTTCGACGCTTCCGTGGCCTGATTTTCTCTGGCTTTGCTGGCATCTACCCTGAATTTCGTTTTGCCCCATTCCCAGAAATTCCAACTGGCCACCGCCATCAAATACCAGCTTTCCATGTCTTTATAATCACTCCCGTTAACAGAAGGGTTATCGCCAAATCTCGTATAATTACCCACAACACTTAAAGTCGGGAAATAATCGCTTTGTGCCACACGCACTAATTTCCCCGCCTGTGCTGATTTCAGGAATGATATTTTCAGTTCCGGCCTTGTTTGCCTTGCGATATTCAAACATTCTTCAAAAGATTGTTTTGAAGGGTGGTATGTCAAGATATCTTCTATTTCTACCGGTGTGAAAATTTCGCGTTTTAATACCATGTTAAAATTAGATTTGGCCAGTTCCACAGCGTTTTTCGCCCTGATCAGCGCCTGCTTGCCGTTGGCCAGCTCAACTTCGGCATGCAGTAAGTCATTTTTGGGAATCATGCCTACCTTGAAATAATTCTCGGCAACATCACGATGCGCAGAGAGCATCCCGACAGACTGTTGCGCGGCATCCTGAATCCTCTTTGCGCGCAAAACATTAAAGTAGGCAATTTTTACATCCTGCACAACATCCTGATATTTAGCTGTCTCTTCCAGCCGGGCAATATCCTCTCCAATACTGTTGACCTGATAATTAGCCAGAATACCACCGCCCGCAAAAAGAGGCTGGCGGGCTTCAACGGCCCAGTTGTAATTGTTTTTTGTTCCTACAGGAACTTCCATTCCATTCATGCTATAGAGAGGTCCCGGAGGAAGACCTTGAAACCTGGAGAATGGATCCTCGCTCAGACGTTGATAGCTGTAAGATGTATTGAACTTGGGCAGGAATCCGGTAATCGCTTCCCTTTTCTGGGCAGTGGCGCCTTTGATTCCTTCTTTGGCAATATTTATGACCGTACTGTTTTTCAGGGCAATGTCAATACTCGCATCCAATGTCAACGGCCCTTCGGCAAAAACCAAAAGTGGAAATAAAACAACAGTGAAAAGCATTAAAACAATCATGCGCCAGTTTTTGCTAATCATATTTTTTCACTCCATTTAAAAAGATGTCCAGAATAAACCCCTTTTTAGAACGGGGGGATTCTGTTGTCGGCATCAACATCCATCTAACTGATGATGCTCTTATCAGATAAAATAAAGCTTCAGCCATCTCACGGGAAGGCAGGTGGCGTAACATACCGGTGTGTATTCCTCTTTTTAGTAGATCTTCAATGAAGGTTATATGATTATAATAAATATCCGTAAGCTTTTCATGTAAAGATGTCATGGCTTCCGATAAAGCTATTTTCTCTCCTTTTATAAACAGCAGAAGAAAATCGGCATTTTGTTCTACAAATTGAAGATGCGCATCAATCAGCGTTTCAATCTTCCCCAGCAAATCTTCAGCCGGCTCTGTTGATTTTTTGATTTCAGTGAACATAAAATCAAGTTTTTCACTGATCATTGTTGTGTAAAGATTTTCTTTGCCTTCAAAGAATTGATAGAGAGAACCGGTGGAGAAACCTGAAGCATTGGCGATTTCGGCCATTGTGACATCGTGAAAACTTTTAGCGGCGAATATTTTCTCTGCCGTTCTCAGAATCTCCGCCCGTCGCATATTGAACTCGCGTTCTTTTCTTTCTGATCTCACCATGAAATAACCTTTTTGAACAGTTATTCATTTTTTGAACGAAGGTTCATAAGTATAGAATTTTTGCCATTTGTCAAGGCAAAATGCGCCGGAAAACGATTTTTTTTACAAGGAATAAACCGTTAAATGTTTTTTTCCATTTTTGTCAGAAATTTAACGTTTCTTTCAATACTAAACAAATTGATCAAGATGTTTACACACGAAAATTAAATATTTATAATATTATATCAATTACTTACAAATTTATTGTTTTCTTAATGTAATATGGCACACTTATTTCATATAAATAAACCGATAATAAAAATAGAAATTTTTTAAAGATTTTATACAAGGAGAGAGGTAAGTTATGAAAAAGACCATACAAATAACACTTTTAACTATTTTTGTAACTTTGGTGACAGCGTCTTTCAGCTATGCCCAATACAGCGTTACCGGAAGTAATAGTTTTCCCTTCTTTCATCTGGGCTGCTTAATAATAGGCGGACTGATAATTGTTTCTTTAAAGAAGAAATACACCAAATTATACCTGAGCGAAGCCATTGGATCATTTGCATTATATGCTGTTTTAGTTGCTCTCTTTACCGCACCGGTAGTTGACGCTCTTAAAACTTTAATTAATTAGACCCATTCCCCTTCTCAGAAGCTACAACCTTAAAAGCCCCGCGCACTCACTGGCGGGGTTTTTATTATTTCACTAAAAGGCTAATTTATCATTATTTATTGCCATAACAAGCTCAGTCAGGCGCACCGATACTGATTGGGCCAATTTTTGTAAAAGATCGGTTCCCATTTCCGGCGTGTAACGATTACGGTAGGCATCTCCATTATTCCAACTTCCAACAATATCTTCTTTAATTTTAAAAGGAACCAAAGCCAGTGATTTAACAAAATACTTCCTGGTGGAAGGTAATAATTTGTAATAC
Organism: Deltaproteobacteria bacterium HGW-Deltaproteobacteria-2; assembly: GCA_002840505.1. Classification (NCBI taxonomy): domain Bacteria; class Deltaproteobacteria; species Deltaproteobacteria bacterium HGW-Deltaproteobacteria-2. The sequence goes on from PHBC01000001.1 coordinate 20,085, forward strand.
GGCTGGAGATCTTTATTCACCAAAACCGGTTTTAATCCGGTAGGAAGAATTTCGCAAAACAACTCCGGCTTTATTATCTTAAGCCGGTCTATTAAAATATCGGACGATTTTATTGCCTCAATTACGGGAGCGGTCATTGTAGTATCTATTAAGGTAAGCCAAACATAAGGAACTTCAAATTCTTTTTCTATTCCTGTAATAAGAATTTCAAAAAGACCGGCAATATCCATGGCCTCTGACAAACTTGCTTCAATCCTCTCGAAACTATCGGCAATTTTCGTATTGATACGTTCAATGTTTTCCGTTTTATTCATAATTGTCATTTTTCCCACTGAGCGTAAAGAATAAGATGATCCGAAGGCTTTTCCGCAAGCCTTGATTCCAAATCAATAGAGCAACTTTTTGATTTTTCGGCAAGTGTTTTTGTTGCCAAAATATGGTCAACCCGCCAGCCCAGCTTTCGCTTCACGGAATCCTTGATACGGTAATCAAAAAAAGTGTACTGACCGGCGACACCCGGATGATGTTGACGAAATATATCCGTGAATCCCCATGATTTAACATCTTCGTACGCTTTCCAGACTTCAGGATTAAAACAGACATGCCCGAGGATTCTTTTCGGATCGTGTACATCTATATTTTCCGGGGCAACGTTAAGATCGCCGCACCAGATTATTTTATCCTGCGGCTGAAAATGCTTCTGCAGATATTTTTTCAGACGTCCGAACCATTCCAGTTTATAAGCATATTGAGGGCTTTCCGTTTCCTGACCCTGTGGGACATAGGTATTAATTATCGTCAGATCATCATATGTCGCGATTATTAAACGATCAGGATCGGCGGGTTCATTATCGAAACCGAATACTACTTTTTGCGGTTTGAGTTTCGAGGCAATGGCCACACCTTTATATTGTTTATCCCCTTTGAAAACTACATGGTAACCCAAGGCTTCCAATTCGGCCACAGGGAAGCTGGCATCGGCAACTTTTGTTTCCTGCATACAAAAATAATCAGGATTGTTTTTTTGCAGCCAGGGCGCAATAATATGCAGGCGGGAGCGTATGGAATTTACATTATAAGATGCAATTTTCAAAGTAAGCGCTACCTTTCTTAATTACATGTGTTTAATATCACGACCGAAGATTACACTCAAGTTTTTTTGCGGTAAAGAATAAAATCTTGTATATTCTGAAAACCCATTACGGCAGAAGCATATCGCTGTTATTAATTTCCCCCCTTTTGTAAAGGGGGATGGAGGGGGATTTGATAAATAAAAATCCACCCCAACCCTCCTTTAAAAAAGGAGGGTGTCAATAATTTGGATTTGGACATGGAAAAAGTGGATATAACAATCATCGGAGCCGGCGTAATCGGTCTGGCCATTGCTGCCGAAATCGCCCGGCCTGATTTAAGCGTTTTTATCCTGGAAAAAAATAACGCGCACGGCGGTGGAATCAGTTCGCGCAATAGCGAAGTAATTCATGGCGGGATGTATTATCCGGAAGGATCGCTCAAAGCCTCTCTTTGCATTGACGGAAACAGGATGCTCTATGAAATTGCTTCTAAACATAACATTCCTCGCAAAAGGACAGGAAAACTAATCGTGGCGGTAAAAAAAGAGGAAGACGAAGATCTCGAACGCTTATACGACAACGGCAGAAAAAACGGTGTCACTTCGCTGGAACTAATCGGTAAAAAAAATGCTTCTACCATGGAGCCAAATGTTCAGGTCGAAGCGGCTCTTTACTCGCCGGATACCGGGATCATCAGCGTTCATGATTTAATGAACTACTATTTAGCCAAGGCTCAGAGCAAGAAAGCGCAAATTGTTTATCAAACAAAAGTCATGCGGATAGAAAAAGAATCCAGCCACTATCGGATTTTCACGCATAACGCAAAAGGTGAAACCTTTGAATTTTCTTCCGCCGTCGTCATCAACGCCGCCGGCCTGGAATCCGACACCATTGCCAACATGATGGGTGGCAGCTATCATCTGCATTATTGCAAAGGCGATTATTGCAGTGTTTCAGGAGTAAAAAAGGCGGTAGTGCAAAGACTGATTTATCCTGTTCCGGCAAAGAAACGTATCGGATTAGGCGTTCATTTGACAATGGATTTAAATGGACGATTTAAACTAGGCCCGGATACAACTTACATCGACCGTAAAGAAGACTACAATGTAGCACCCGAAAAAGCAGAAATTTTTTATCAGAGCGCCGGTAAATTCTTGCCTTTTTTGAAAAAAGAAAATATTCATCCCGATATGGCCGGCATCCGCCCCAAACTTCAGGGACCTGATGACGATTTTCACGATTTTGTTATCAAGGAGGACTCCCCGGGTTTCATCAATCTGGTCGGCATCGAATCACCGGGAATGACCTCCTCTCCTGCTATCGCCCGGTATGTTCGTGAAATGCTTTGACCAATATCTTGCACCATTCACCATTCACCTTTCACCCTTCACTTTTCACGCCTTTTCTTAACTACTTAATTACTTAAAACTATTCTTTAATTTTGAACCTTAAACTCTACAGTCCCTCTTTTTTCATTGACACGTTAGAGCCCTTCCCTTATAAACTGTGGACAAAATATCAAGTGACCAGGAGACATTCCATGAAAAAATCGTCATTACTTATCATTCTTTTAGTAATCTTCTCGCTGGGCATTTTCGGCTGCGGAGATGATTCATCTAAAATCAAAATAGGTGTTATTGCCGAACTCACCGGTGATATTCCGGCCGTAGGCACATCCTGTAAAAACGCAGCGGAAATGGCCGTACAGGAAATTAACGATGCCGGCGGCATTCAGTTGGGTGAAAATAAATATCAGGTAAAATTGATCATTGAAGACAACGCCGGGAAAGCTGAACAGTCGGCCTCTTCCGCGCAGAAACTGATTACACAGCAAAAAGTAATAGCTATCGTCGGACCCAACGCCAGCCGCTACGCTCTGCCCGCCGCGGAAATCGCCGAAACAAGCAAAACCGTGTTAATAACCCCGTGGTCTACCGCACCGAAAGCCACGCTGGATTCCAAAACCAATGTCTCCAAAAAATATGTTTTCCGCGCCTGCTTTATTGATCCGTTCCAGGGAGGGGTACTGGCAAAATTCACACTGGACAATCTTAAGTTGAAGAAAGCTGCGGTTCTTTATGATGTCGCTTCCGAATACAACAAGGGCATCGCCGAAATTTTCAAAGATGTCTATGAGAAAAACGGCGGCAAGGTAGTCGCGTTTGAAACGTATACGACCAATGATAAGGATTTTTCATCGCAGCTCACCAAAATCAAACAGGCAAATCCGGATATAATCTTCCTGCCCAATTATTACAGCGAAGTTCCTTTGCAGATCCAGCAGGCCAAGCGATTAGGCATAAAAACTCCGTTTATCGGTTCCGATTCCTGGGGATCAGAAGAGCTTGTGAAACTCTGCGGCGCGGACTGCAACGATTACTATTTCAGTACGCATTACGCGGCGGACTCGGCAAGCGACACGACCAAGAAATTCATTGCGAACTATAAAGCAAAATACGGCACAACGCCGGATGACGTGGCTGCGTTAACTTATGATTCATTCGGATTGCTGTGGCAGGCAATCAAGACCGCCGGCAAGAACGAACGCCAGGCTGTGCGTGACGCGCTGGCGAAAATTCCGCAATATGAAGGCGTGACCGGAAATATGCAGTTCAAAGAAGGCTCCGGCGATCCGGTCAAGAGCGCCGTAATTTTAAAAATAAAGGACGGGAAGTTTACATGGTTTGCCAATGCCAAACCATAGCGACAAAATTGTCATTCCCGCGCAGGCGGGAATCCATTATGAAGGATAATTCCTGGATGCCGGATTAAGTCCGGCATGACAAAATAAAAAAAGGATTTTTTTATACCATTTAAACCAAAGATGATATCGCGGCCGCGAGGAGGAGGCGCCGGAGGCGTATATGAAAATACGTTGAGGACGCCGACGATCCCGATGAATCGGGACAAACAAAGATAGCGCTTTGATTTAAATGAGTATGCATTTATGGCCTATATTTTCCAACAATCTCTCAATGCCTTACAACTGGGCAGTATCTACGCGCTGATCGCTTTGGGCTACACGATGGTCTATGGCATCCTGACGATGATCAATTTCGCTCACGGCGATCTGTTCATGGTCGGCGCTTTCTTCTGCTTTCTAATTGCCGTCTATCTTCACTTATCCTTCGTCCCGACTTTGCTTTTATCCATGCTGGGCGTGGCATTTTTGGGCGTGGTTATTGAAAGGTTTGCTTATAAACCTCTGCGCAACGCTCCGCGTGTTTCCGCCATTATCACCGCGCTGGGCGTCGGCCTCTTTCTGGAAAATTTCACACTGGCACTGAGCCCCTACCCCAAACACATTCCTCAGCTTCTGGGAAATACCACCTGGACGTTCGGTTCACTCTCCATTTCCTCGCTGCAGATTATGATCATTGCCCTATCGCTGGTTCTCATGCTGATTCTGGATTTTATTGTGCAAAGAACTAAAGCGGGCATGGCCATGCGTGCCATTTCCTGGGACAAGACAATTGTCCCGTTGATGGGCGTATCGGTAAATAAAATTATCTCGTTTACTTTTGCCATTGGCACAGGTCTGGGCGGCGCAGCCGGCGTGATGTATGGCCTGGCTTATCCGGTAATTGATCCCTACATGGGCATAATGGTGGGCTGGAAAGCATTTATCTGTGCCGTGGTTGGCGGTATCGGTAATATCCGAGGCGCTATGATCGGCGGCTTTATTCTGGGCGGAGTGGAAATTCTGGTGGCTGCGTTCTTGCCTTCCACCTATCGTGATGTTGTGGCTTTTACTCTGCTTCTTATCCTGTTAATTGTCAGACCCTACGGCATTCTGGGCAAGCCCCAGCCGCAAAAGGTATAGCCATGTCCAATTCCTCAGACAAATCATATTCCGCGCTGATTGAAAGATGGCATATGCTTACGGGCACTCGTTTATTCTGGGCAGTCGTTATGATCGCCGGAATCGCATTTTGTATTGCCGTCGACACCTTCGACTTTGTGGATTTATATTTACAACTGATTTTAATTTACGTGGGCATCAACATCATCCTTACCGTCAGCCTGAATCTGATCAACGGCTACATGGGCGAATCATTGCCTCGATCTTAACGGTTCATGTTTTCCCGCCGAACGCTCAAAACCTGCTTTTCCCTCTGGCGATCCTGGCCGGCGGCATGGCTGCGGCACTGGTCGGTTTCCTGGTGGCAATACCTTCTTTTAAAACACGTGGCGATTATCTGGCCATTGTCACACTGGCCTTTGGCATGATTGTAAAATCCATTTTGGAAAACATCGACGCCGTCGGCGGACCGCGTGGACTTCTGGGCATGGAAAAACTCACCACTCTTCCGTGGGTCTTTTTCTGGACGGCTTTATCCGTCTGGGTAATTCGCAACCTGGTTTATTCCAATTTCGGGCGCGGTGTTTTGTCCATCCGTGAAGATGAAATCGCCAGTGATCTGATGAGTGTCAACACGCGCCAGGTAAAAATCATCGCCTTTGTTGTTTCGTCTTTTTTCGCGGGCATTGCCGGAGGATTATTCGCCCATGCGTTACAGTTTATTAATCCACGCATGTTCGACATCCTCAAATCCACCGACATTCTGATCATGGTTTATCTGGGCGGTATTGCTTCCATTGGCGGTTCAATCATCGGCGCGGTTATTTACACCATTTTGCTGGAAGTCCTGCGTCCGCTGGGCATCTGGCGCATGGTGCTCATGCCGCTGATGCTGGTGCTTTTAATGATCTACCGTCCGCGCGGTATCATGGGCATGAAGGAAATCCGTATGTTTGTACCGCTGCGCGATTTTGTGACAGAGAAACTCTGGCGCCAAAAGAAAAAGGAGGCCGGCGATGCCACTGATTGAAACACAAAAACTCACGCACCGTTTCGCCGGACTTTGCGCCGTATCTGATTTCAATTTCGCCATTGAACCACATGAACTTGTCGGTATAATCGGCCCGAACGGCGCGGGCAAAACCACCGTTTTTAATTTGATCACCGGTGTCTATCGCGCCTCTGAAGGCAGCATCAAATTCGAAGATCAAGAACTTGTAGGCCTTACTCCGCATAAGATCACAAGATTAGGCATTGCCCGCACCTTTCAGAACATTCGTTTGTTTAAGGAATTGAGCGTTCTGGATAATGTCCGCATCGCACATTACGGACAGATTGCCTACACACCCGCGGAGGCTCTTTTACACATCGGCCGTTTTCGCGCCGAAGAAAAACGCATTACCAGTCAGGCACTGGATTTACTGTCGATCTTCAAGCTCGACGAAATGGCCGGTGAAAAAGCCAAAAACCTGCCTTACGGTTTACAGCGCCGGCTCGAAATTGCCCGCGCGCTGGCCACCGAGCCCAAGCTCCTGCTTCTGGATGAACCGGCTGCCGGAATGAATCCCAATGAGATCATTCAGCTCATGGAATTCATCGGGTGGATTCGCAAAACTTTTTCGGTAACGATAATTTTGATTGAACATCAGATGCGGCTGGTCATGGGCATTTGTGAAAGAATCGTCGTGCTGGATTTCGGCGCGACCATCGCGGCGGGATTGCCTGCCGAAATTCAAAATCACCCCAAGGTGCTGGAAGCTTATCTGGGCGTGGAGGTGACTCCATGACATCTTCTGAAAAAATTCTTGCCGTCTCTCATTTGAAAGTTTCCTACGACAGCATTCAGGCCGTTGACGATATTTCTTTTGACGTAGGCAAGGGAGAAATTGTCACCCTGATCGGCGCCAACGGCGCGGGGAAATCCTCCATCCTGCGAGCAATCTCCGGCCTTATTCCATACACCGGTAGAATTACCTATTCGGGAAAAGACTTAAATAATATTGCCGCCGATCAGATTGTTGCCGCAGGCATCGCCCACGTACCGGAAGGGCGCGGCATCTTCGGCAATCTGACAGTGATGGAAAATTTAAAGCTCGCCACCTGGCAACGCAAAGATAAAGACCAGATTAAAAAAGATTTCGAAAATATCTTTTCGTTATTTCCGCGCCTGAAAGAACGAAGAAAACAGCAGGGCGGAATGCTCTCCGGTGGCGAACAGCAGATGCTGGCTTTCGGTCGCGCGCTCATGACCGACGCCCCAATGCTGCTGCTGGACGAACCTTCGATGGGACTCTCACCGGTTCTGGTACGGGATATTTTCAAAATCATTCAAGACATAAACCAGGCGGGGAAAACAATCCTGCTTGTCGAACAAAACGCTAACATGTCTTTGCACATCTCCTCGCGCGGCTACGTTCTGGAAACCGGCCGCATCGTCCTTTCCGGCACAGGCAAAGAGCTGACGGGAAATCCAAGAGTGAAGGAAGCCTACCTCGGTGGCTAAAGAGGAATATGTTATTTCGACCGCATGTGAAAACGATTTATGAGTTTTAGTTCCTGTAATTTTTTAAGTTAATAAAATCTTTCAATTGATAATACTTACTTGAAAATAACTAACATACAAGATGCATTTTTCCCCATTGTGGGGTAATCAGTCCTCACTTATTGAATAAAATAATGGAACACGTCTTTCGTAAAAAAGAATAATGTATTATTTTTAAATACATAAACGCTATTAATTGGTGTTTATATATTGGCATATAAGTTGCTGTAACGTAATGCAGGAATAATGTGGAGGTGTTTATTATGAAAAAAACCTTGTTGTATGTGGTTGGCATATTTTTTCTTTTGTCAACTTTAGCGTTTACCGCTGATGCGGCTTCCTATAATAACGTTGGTCCCTGGATCGAAACTGATAAAGATATCTATAATTATGGCGAAGAGATCAGGGTACATTTTTACGATGCGCCAGGTTACGCCAGTGATTGGATATGTATTGTACCGTCAGGCTCAGGAGATACGGAAGCCGGTGACTATAAATATATACCTGAGGGGCTGCGGGAAGGTATAATGATTTTTAAAACTCAGATACCCGGAGAATACGAGGTACGGGCTTATTATAACTACAGCCCTTTCCGATATACCGTATCTGCCCGTTATCATTTTACGATAGCAGGAGACGAATATGGATATGGTTATGAAAATGAGTATGTCGATGTTCCGATAATTTATGGAGAACCCATGTACTACACACCCCCGGTTGCGGTAACATTTGCCTTCGATTATTTTACGTATGAAAATATTGGCGGATTTGTGGAAATCGTTTTCTGGAGAGGCGGACATCGTTACCACCATAGGCCATGGTATCATAATGGAAGGAGAATCTCTCCCGACTACATACGTTCAATAAACATGCATAACAGGGTTCGCAACGATGAATTCTTCAGACATCGTGAAAGGCTGCAAAGAAATCATAATATAAATCATTCTGATTCATATTACGGTTTGAAAGCACGTCCCCAAAGACCAACTCAAAAGTGGCAGGAACAAAAAGATCAGCAGCCACAATGGGGACAGCAGCCGTCTCAACAGACTCAGCAACGTCCACAGTGGGGACAAAATCAACCTTCACAGGTTAGAAAACAACCTCAACAATTGGAGCAAAGACCTCAGTGGGAGCAGAAAAAGACTCCACTGGTGAGACAACGACCTCGACAATCAGAGCAAAAACCACAGTGGGGTCAGAAACAGCTTCCGCCGGTCAGACAACAACCACAACAATCAGAACAACGTCCGCAGTGGGGACATAGACAGCCTCGAGAGGTTAGACAACGGCCACAACAATTGGAGCAAAGACCGCAACTAGAGAAAAAGTCATCGCGGCAGATAGAAAAACATGAGCCCATGCAAGAGAAACATAAAGAAATGAAGGAACGTTAAAAAAACCGGGATTCATTTATGGTAAAATTAATTGATGGTGTAATTCCTCCAGCCCTGAAATAAAAAGTAACAAAACAGATAAGTGCTTTAATCATTAAAAGGCAGGGTCAGTATAGATCCTGCCTTTTTTATGCATAACTCCACCGGTAATTTTCAATTTTACTATTCTATGAGATTGAGTTTTACAAACAAAAGATATAGTCAAATCAACTTGCGCTAAGTGAGAATTCTATAAATTTTAATACTATGTTATAGGTCAAATCGTAATCCTTAATGTGAATGAAATGGTCTGTATTAAGCAAGATTCTTAAATAATTTATTTAATCCTCCATCCGCGATTATCTTCATGTGATGCTCGAACATGAAATCATCCCACATTATATAGAAGCTTTTGAAGTGTTCAGGGGCTCTCGATTTGTTAAAATAATAAATTCCTTCAGATACAATTTCGCTCTTCGAGCGGCCTTCATCTAATCTTTTTATAATTGATTCTTCTCTATTGAAAATGATTTTCACACAGTTTAAGAATGCGTCGCTTTCATTTTTTAAGACTCCACCGTGACTGGTAGCAATGACATCGGCCTCATATGAGTTTATTTTTAATAGCGACTCGATGTACAGTTTTAAATCACAATTCGCCCATCCGTACCAAGGACCGAATTTATCGATGCCTAAATCTCCGGTAAAAATTATTTTTTCGTCAGGGAAATAAAACGATTTGTGCGATGGAGAATGGCCGGGCGTGTCGATGCATTTTATTTTTACGGATGAACAATCGAGTTCCAGCGATTCATCGTAACTGGAATAGGCTTGTATTTCTTTGTAGTTGAAATAATGTATCGTTAAATCTTTCCATGAAAAGCCCAGCGGATATTCTCCAACGGTTTTATTCACTAAATGATCAACGTTATAGAAATATTCTTCCTCCCCTCTAGGGATGTAGATTTCTGCCTTCCCGTATTCCAATACGTGGTATACCCACGATGTATGATCGCCATGATGATGCGTGATTATATAAATATCAGGTTTCTCACTCTGTAAAAGTTCTAATGTGTCCGATTTGCCGATGTTTGTATCTATTAAAACTTTAGGTTTAGAGTTTACAATAATTCCTGCGCATGACAGAAAATTTTGATTGCTATCCGGTTCGATGTATTCAATCTCATTAGTTATTTTTGTGCGTTTCGTATGATGCAACCTCCTTTTAATTCCCCTGTCTACAATCCGGGCAAAACGGATTCCTCTTTACCTGGAGAAAATTCATCTTTCCCGACAGGCCGTCCCAGAGCAACAATCTGTTTGTCAGCAGTTCTCCTTTACCCGTGAGGTACTTAATAACTTCTGTTGCCTGGATGGAACCGATCACACCAGGGGTCACTCCGATAACGGGGGAGATCTCCGCCGGAGGAGTTTGGGGGAAAACACATCTGAGGCAGGCCGTCTGATGAGGAATGACCGTCATGACCTGGCCGTGGAATCCCCGGACCGCACCGTGAAAAAATGGAATATGACGTTTAACGGCAACACTGTTCAGAAAATACCGGGCGGGAAAATTATCCAGTGCGTCAACGATTAAATCGGCATCCCCCACAATTCCGGTTACATTGTCTTCTTCAATCTTGCAGGAAATCGTCTCGACCTCAACATAAGGATTCATTGACCGTATCTTTTCTTCGGCTGATGTTGTTTTTTTTCTACCCACGTCGGAGGATAGGTGCAGGGTTTGTCTGTTGAGATTGCTCACGGAGACGATATCATCGTCAACTATCACGATACGGCCGATGCCGGCCAAGGCAAGGTATGTGGCTATCGGTGAGCCTAACCCTCCCGCCCCGGCGATCAGAATTTTAGCCCTTTTGAGTTTATCCTGGCCCTCCCTCCCGATGAGGGAAAATTGCCGAATGTATCGATTTAGTTCTTCTTCATTTATAATTACATTTTCTTCAGGCATGATTTAAGTCTCAAGTTTGTCATTCCCGCGTCTCCAGCAACCCGGGTCAGCGGCCATAATATCGCCCGTATAGGTATAGGCTCTTCTCCTGCATCCCCCGCAGATATATCTGTACTGACATTTTCCACATTTGCCCTTTAGATTTTCTCTGTTTCTTATAACTTTAAACAACTCCGCATTTTTCCATACATCTTTTAATCTTTCCTTCCTCAGATCACCTACTTCCAGGGCCATTATATCCCCTGCCGCCACTTTTCCGGAAGCCGTTATACAGTAACTATAGATGCTGCTTATACATCCCACGCAGAAATCATAGAAGCCACATGGTTCATTTGGATTACTGCATATCTTCTTACAGTATTCATCTTCGGCAACGATATAACGGTTTTCAAATGCCACTCTCTGCCATCCGTACCGCTGTTGCGCTTCCGCTAAATACCGCTGCGCTCTTTCCAACTGCTCCTTTGATAAAATCCATTCTTTTCCCTCGGAGGCTCTCCCCAACGGCAGAAACTCTACCATGGTAAAATCCACTCCTATACTCATGGATAGTTCCACCATTTTCTCCAGTTCATCATAGTTCAAGCTCGTAAGTGTCATGATCAACATAACCTTGGGAATATCAGCTTCCACCATATTCCTAAGGGCGGCCATCGTCCTGCGGAAAGAATCTTCTCCTCTATTCCAGTCATGATTCTTCTCCAGGCCATCGACACTAATCTTTACCTGAGAAAGACCAGCCAGTGCCAACTTCCGGCAGAGACGCTCATCCAAAAGATAACCGTTACTGTTCATCGCCACACTCATCCGGCCGGATGCATATCTCACTATATCAACCAGATCTTCCCTCAAGGTTGGTTCCCCGCCGGCAAACATTACTATCTCAGTACCCGCTTCGGCAATGTTATCAATGATACTGAATACATCTTCTGTGCTTAGTTCATAATGAGGGCGATTGGGGCAATCCGGAGGGAAGTAGTTGGCGTCGTTAAAACAATATTTGCAGTTCAGGTTACAGGCATCGGTAAGACTAAACCAGGCGAAGAGTGGTTTGCACCCCGCCACTGCCCGGTTATACTTCTCCCGCGTGATCTCTACAAAACTATCTTTTTCATTTCCCATCCGGTTTGCTCAATCATCAAGGAGCTTTCTTTAAAAGCTTATCCCTAAATAGATTTTCCAGACCTTTCGATAAATTTCTAATGTCATCCATCAGGTAAACCGTTCCATGGGGATACCTTTCCAGCAGAAACTGTTTTGTCTGGAGATTACATCCACACCCGATAGTTATAAGTTCGATCTTGTTTTTCTGGCAGTACTCAATAGCGTCCAATACGTTGATTCCGCAATTTGCAGCCCCATCGGTAATATGAATGATCATTTTTCTGCGGTCATCTTTTTTCATGAGCATTGCAGCAGCCATAATTGCCTGACCAGTCGGGGTTCGGCCTGAAGGCTCTATGGTATATAATTCACCTTCCTGGTAAAGCCGTAAGAGATTGCACTGTCGAGTCTGTTCCTGATAACCGAAAACTTCCAAATGATTGGAAAAACCTTTCGCCGCTTCCGTAAGGGAGACAAAAGTCCTTTCCGCCGCTTTCCATGGTCTATCGTTTGATTTCTTTCCTGCCATAGAAGCAGAAGCGTCGGCTACAATATTGATGTTCCATGAGTAGTCAGTACCTGAAATATCTCTCCTTTTAAATATCTTACCATCAGCCAGAGGTACACGATAGAGTCTCCGGGCATCTATTTTTCCCATATCCACGTTCCTGATGATACCTCTTTTTTTCGATCTTCTGATAAAGGCCTGCTGTTTCTGGAAAATTCTTTTTAAACGTCTCACTTGTGATTGATCCGCACTTACATTGCACCTGGCAACCGCCCGGCTGAAAATCGTATTCATTTGTTGTGTCTGGGGATCATTAAGAATCACCGATAGATGTTCTGTCAGGTCAGACGTTCCCTCATCCAGTTTGGAACTGATCTGAGCGGCAAGTTCTTCTTCGAGGCCATGTGATTCCTCCTCTTTTTCTTTAGCATCATCGCTATCACCATCGCTATTATCTTCCTTTTTTTCTTTTAACTCAGGAATATCGGCCTTGTTGGGATTGCCCTCATCATAGATATTCACCCCCTCGGGATAGAAGGGAGGCGTTTCCCACTCCATAATAATAGAAGAAATGCGACCCCAGATCTCAAGGTATATCTCGACTCTCCTGTTTCTCCTCTCCGTCAGCGTGGAAAGATTCTTGACCTGTCTAATAGCATCAGAGTATTGCGTTAAGATATTCACCAGATCATCATAGTAATGATGAAGATGGGGAGGTAATGTTTGCAGGAATAGTCTTTTCCGCCAAACACATGCCAAACTTGATGCTGATGGTGGGAGAGAAGGATCTCTTTCCATTTTACCGGCGATGGATTTCCAATACTTGGAGAGATAAAGGCGCCAGACAGTCGGGCCAACGCGTTCGTCTATATACAGGTCTTCTGCGACAGAAATAAAACTACTGAGATAATCTTTCATCCATTCCACGGGGAAGGAAGTTTTTCGCACGACCTGATCTGTGACCCAATCACTCCATTCAATACACGAGAAGCCCTCACGGACAATCTCTCCGACCAGAACGTCAATTTTTTGGAAAGGAACAGGATAAGTTCCCCGGACTGCGTCCGGATTCAGGACAATAGAGTCAGTGGGAGAAGCAGACATGCCCTGCCAGTAAACAGGCTTGACATTACGTCCGATGTGCGCGGCCACCTTACGCATGGCAGCCAGAACTGTAGTCAGTTCAGTCGCCTCAAGATGGGAATAGTTCTTCCGCCAGTATCTGGAGTATGCCTTTTCGGAGTTCACTGGCGTATCTTTATTACTATCGGCCATTTGGGCACTCACCGGTTTTATTGTTGAAACTCCAATTCCGAAAGCGAAGCGGAGGGTTTAATACCCCGCAGCTTGCTGCGGAATCTGTTTCTAAAGCTTGCTTTGGGATTCATACCCGTGATTCAGCCTCACTACGATGGAATATAACCTGGTGGAACATATCGTTCGTAACGATGAGGTTCCACCTCTGTGTCACCCGTTTCTACATGAATGGAGAGGAGCAACGACTCGAGAATATCCATCGAAATCTGAAGACTATAGATAACGGCATCCCGTAGCGGCGCCCCCATGGCTACAAGTTCCGCAATCATCAGAGAGTGCCGTATAGAGATATCAATAGGCGTCTGTTTATTACCCCTCAGTTTGCTTACAATATTGAGAATATCAGTTGCCAGAGACGGCGTAATACCGGTTTTAGAAACGAGGATCTCTTTTTCTACATTCACAGGAGGGTATTGCAGATGAATGCGATAAAACCGGTCTTTCAGCGCGGCATCCATCTCATCGGTACCCGAAAATTCTACACCTTCATTCATCGTAGCAAAAAAAATCACCCGGGGAGCTACACCAACCATTCCAAGCTCATCAATCCAGATACTTCGCTCCTCTGATAGTACTGAAAACAGCTCATTCAGGGCATGGGGATTTTCCGACCTGTTGATTTCTTCCAGATGTATGACACACCCGGGAACACGAATCGCCTTGGGAAACAGGAAACTCTGATAAAAGGTCTCGCCATCTTTCAACCTCTGCTGCCCGAAAAGTTGCCCGGCCTCTGAGAGAAGCCCTACCTGAAAGGTAACCATAGGCCTCTGATAATAACTGGCAAACTGTCTCACCAGCGAAGATTTGCCGCATCCCTGATGACCGGTGATCAGGATGTTGATCGGATGCTTGTCTGAGAGTTTCGCCATCCTGTCTATATTAATTCTGTCCTCATCGAGAATAAAATAATTTGGATCTAAGGGTGGAACCTTCAACTGTTTTGCAAATTCATCCATGTTCAAATCCTCCGACCGTTCCTTAGCAATTCATTCTCACTGTGCCCATGGAGTAAATATCTCATCGGGGTGATCGAAAATATAGCCCATGGTTCTCCCCGCATGCTCCCGAGTAGCCTGTGCCTGCTCTTCATTGAAATTCATTGATTTAATCCACTGTTCCAAAAGCACCCCGCCGGGTTTCCACATCTCCATCGTCTCCCATTCCGAAACCCAGGCTTTGATCTTTACTCCATGCTGCTGGAGTATCTGCCAGATCTCTTCACTTTTACGCTTATCGCAGTATACCATCATGACAAGCTCCGTCAGACCTAGGTTTGCAGGAGGTATACGATCATATTTGATGCAGGGTATCGTTTCGTTTTCTACGTACGGATCAAGTTTTCGGGCCCATTCATCAAGCTGTGATTTATCTCCAAAGAAAATCCACTTCCCCCAGTATTTAAGAACCTCACCGTTGGTAAGTTCTCGTCCCTCATACACCGTATACTTCTTGCCTTCGAATATTTTTGGATGGAATACAAAGATAAAATGGGAATCCGGTTCATCTAAAATCATTTTTTATCACCCGCCCGCCGCAAAAGGAATAATACTGACCTCATCGCCATCCTTCACAGGAGTGGCCAGGCCGTTAAGTGATCGGAGATTTTGTCCGTCAATAAAAATCATAACGGAACTATTAATTTCTCCCTTCTCATCAAATACCCTATGTCTAAAACCGGGGAATTTAGATTCAAGATCATCAATGCACTCCCCTATGGTTTTACCCTCACAGAGGACCTGTTCTGAGCCTCCGATCCAACCTTTTAATGAACCCGGAACTATCAATGAAATGCTCATTTTATTTCACTATAATCTAAAATGTTTTTTTGATAAGAATTGTTTTTTCGCTAAAGAGTATATGAAGAAGGATTTTACTTGTCAAGATGATTTAGGACTTTTCGTCATTTGGTTCCAGTAACTGATTCTATCCCCTGATGGAAACAGTATTTGCGCTACAAGATTTAATTGACATACAAGATCATGCTTCCTATACTTCCGTTCACAAAGATGACGTTCTTATCAAAATAATAATTCAATCTGACTGACTTCTATAAACCACAGGAGAAAAAAGACATCCCTCATGCCCGCATGATCGTTTACAATGGAGTGGGCCATGTGCCCATGAAAGAGCTCCCGAAAATTACGGCAAAGGACGCGGGAGCGTTTTTAAGTGGCCGATAACTTTTCCCCGCCGTATCTCTTAACTTTCACGTTACTCTTTTTCAATTGTTAATCTTCAGTTTTCCCAGATTAATTAATATATTTGTTTGCAGTAAAGGTGCCTCTATAGTGCCATAAGATGACCTTCAGGTTATTCAGGGTATTTAGGTATAAATCCTGTAAGATTCTTATACAATTCGACAAGTCGAGATTATCCTGACGGCATGTAAAAATATGGTCCGTTATTATAACTGCCCGTAATGTTTCAATTATTTTCTAAATTCCCACAATATTTCAATCCCAGGCAGGCACTTTTTACTCCCCCAATCTTGCGGCCATAATATACTCAAATATTAACTTGACAAATAATTACATGTATGAATTTTTATATAATGAACATTCATTATAAAATGAAGTTCAATAAAATTTTTTTAAAGTGCTTTAATCGTATTTCGGGAAGGAGTGTTTTATGAAACAAAGGGTTGTAGGGCTTCTATGCATGGGGCTCATCGTGTTTTTTATCGGAGCCTTGTCTCAAGTAGCATGGGGAGCTGATAACGTTAAACAAATTAGAAACGGTAAAACAGTATATGTTCTTAAGATGGGTACGCTGGCTCCGGATGGAGTGGGCTGGGCTGCCTTAATCAAAGACATGGTTACTCCCGGAATGTACAAGGCGACAAACGGACAGGTAGTTTTGGATTGGTATTGGGGCGGTTCAATGGGCGATGACCAGGATATATTAGCCAAGTTGCGCAATATGCAGTTGCATGGAGGCGCATTTTCCGGACAGGGACTGGTAATGGCTTGCCCGGAATTATCATTGATGGAACTCCCGTTCCTGTTTGATAATTATGACGAGGTGGAATATGTTTACTCCAAGCTAAGACCCCGCATTAGTAAGTGGTTTGAAAAGAGGGGGTATCACCTTATTTTGATGGGAGAACAGGATTTTGACCAAATCTATTCCACGAAACGTGAAATCAAAACTCCTGAGGATTTTAAGAACAGCCGTGTCATAACATGGTACGGACCGTTGGAAGAGAGAACTTTGAAAGCCATGGGCGCAAGTCCATTGCCGATTCGCGTGCCTGAGATAGCTGCTTCCATCCGTACAGGCGTTTGCGATGCCTTCATCACCCCGGCTCTCTGGGCGGTTGGTACTCAGATGTATACAGTCATGAAATACATTAATCCTATTCACATACGATATTCGCCGGCAGGCGGCATGCTCACGATACCGACATGGAACCTGTTGCCTAAGGATGTTCAAGTTGCTATGGATAATTATGCAATGGCAATAGAAAAAGAATTCAGGCAGAAAGTCCGCGCAAGCAATGAAAAATCCCTGAAAGCCATGTATAAATACGGCATGAAAGAAGTTAAGATGACGCCGGCTGAGATTGATGTTTGGAAAAAGAGACTCATTCCTATTTGGGATGAATTTGCCGCAAAGGGATACTATTCCAAAGCCGAACTGGAAGAGGTTAAGGGCTATTTAGCGGAATTTAGAAGCAAGCGTAAAAAATAATATAGTTATCTTAGTTTTCCCCTGCGGCAAACACCGCAGGGGAAAACAGCATAGTGACACTCGCTGAGAGCAAGCGAGTTGGGACGCTGCTAACTCTTCACTCTTCATAGTTTTTTCTTAATTACTTAAATCTATCTTTTTAACATAGACCATAGCTGATCCGTTGCCGTTAAATCTTTTTTGACAGACTGATTATTCTTGTGTTACAAGTTAAGCGTGAAAGATAAAACCCTTTCACTAACCGCAATAAATCCGCTGAAAGATTTACGAATACGACACAATAACTCACTTACTGAAGCACGGGGAATGCAAGAATTGGTTAAAGTATGGTGGATTGCCTTTCGTTATCATTTTGTCCCTGCCAGTTTTCTGCCGGCCATTTTGGGCACAGTTGTGGCCTGGGCGCTAACCGGTTTCATGAATCAATGGTTTTTCTTGCTGACAGTGCTGGGAGTGACGCTCAACCATATAGCGTTGAATATGACTGACGACTATTTCGATTATCACGCCGCCGTCGATTGCCCCGATAAAAGAAATCCCTATGCCGGCGGCAGCGGCACATTAACCAGAGGCATGATTCAGCACAAACATATGCGCATGGTTTTTACATCTTTCTATCTGTTAACCATCATCATCGGACTGTATCTTTGCACGGTTCAGACTTGGTGGATACTTGCCTTCGGTTGCCTCGGTATGGGAAGTTCCTACTTCTACACAGCGCCGCCGATCCGATACGGCTACCGCGGTCTTGGAGAAATTTCTCAATTAATCAATTTCAGTTTCACCATCGGCATGGGAGCCTTTGTCGTGCAGACGATTTCTTTTTCCCGGGAGGCCTTTCTGGTTTTGTTACCTATGGGCTTCATGATGTTTGCCATGATAATAATCAACGAAATACCGGACAGAAACGACGACGCAGCGGCAGGTAAAAACAATCTGGTTGTCAGGTTCGGCGCAGAAAAAGCTTTCTGGCTTTACGGTATCGCCATGACTTTGGCATATTCAACAATTTTATTCGCACCGCTATTGAATATGGCAAGTTTTTGGATTTATCTTGCTTTTGTAACTCTGCCCTGGACAGTGCAGGCATTCAGCATCCTGAGCAAGTACTTCAACGAACCATCTCTGCTGATACCGGCAAATTTGCTGACCATCCGTGCTCATCATCTGACAGGAATATTGTTAATCATTGCCTATCTCATTCAGGGAATGCAAAATCAGCGCGAATTCCAGCCGGCCTTTTTTGCTTTGCTGCTTCTGGCAGTTTTTTATCTGCCGGCTGCCGTGCCCGTGCTTTTCAAAGGAAATAAAAATAGCCAGCCCGCAAGTTGATAAACTTTGGAGGCATTTGGCTTGAAATTCGTTCAGAAAAACAATAAACTCAACCCAGAGAGGTGCATAACATGGAGATCGACCGGGAAACTTTATTAAAGCACGATGGCAAGGAAGGCCGCCCTGCTTATGTCGCTGTGGAAGGCAAGATCTATGAAGTTACGGGCAACCGACTCTGGAAAAACGGTATGCATATGAACCGGCATCAGGCAGGTACCGATCTGACAGAGGCCATTGCCGCCTCACCACACGGCAAGGACATCCTGATAAAGATTCAGGAAAAAGGCACACTGGCTAAAGAAAAAGCGGACAGACCACCGTTTCTTCCGGAATGGCTGATGCAGTTTATGGAAGCCTATCCATTTTTTAAGAGGCATCCGCATCCCATGGTCGTTCATTTTCCCATGGCCGTCTTTATCATCGCGCCTCTTTTTCTCGCCTGGTATTACCTGATCAGTCCGTTACAGGGACTTCTTGATGCCATTTTCTACCTCTACATTCTGGGAACACTTTCTTTGCCGGTAGCCATCGGTACTGGACTCCTCGCCTGGCTTGTTAATTATTCGGGCAAAGCTAACCCGCTAATTATAAGGAAAACTATTTTTTCCTTTTTGCTGTTGATTGCCGATCTGATCATCATGGCGGCTCTCATATTCAAGCCCGCAATCCTGCAAAACCCTGCAGGAACGGATTTGATTGTGCCGGTCTTGATTTTCTTTTGCCTGCCGGTGGTCTCACTTATCGGCGAGCATGGCGGCAAGTTGGTTTTTCCCGTGTTGAAAAACAAATAACCCGATCAGTCTCCTTGCCCAAAGGGAACTCAAGAATAAAAATTCTTTCCAACCCTCCCCCTTACCCCCCTCGAAAGAGGGATTTTGTCATTGATTTCCTGTTTTTTCTTGCAATGTTGTTTCAATGGAGTTATTTAAAACGCGATTCGATAATATCCTGCATTATGCGGAGGACGTCGATGATGCCTGTGGTTCCGCATGTTTCACTAAAATAAATTAGCAATTTTAACGGAGATCTGAAATTTTATATTTCGAGGCCTGACTCCGTGAACGATATATTACAATTTTTCAAATTAACTAAAAGGAGTAATTTCGTTATGAAAAAGATAAAAATTGGTCGACTTGCTCTGATGTCTTTATTCTGCGTCATAGTTCTTTCGGCCTGCGCAAGTGCACCGGTTGGCAAATATAAGGTGCTGAAGGATTCAAGCCAGTCTCTTTTAACGAATACAACGGACACGTACACGCGAATTGAAAAACTTCAGGCACGTTTTGTCGTAACCGCAGCTGAAGACAAGCCGATAGATTTAAACACCTTCAAGCCGTTGATAGGTGGGCAGAGTTTTGATATTACTCCTGCTCTAAGATACAGAGAGCAAGCTTTCGAGGTTCTTGTAAAATACCTCAATGTATTGAGTGTACTGGCTTCAAAAGATTATTTGTCAGATATCGACAAGGCTTCCATAGAACTTTCAAGTAGCCTGCAAACATTGATAGAAAAAACAAATGCTGTTGATGCTGCTAACGCCGCAAAAGTTGCAGGAATTTTTGGAACACTGGTTGATACATTAAGCCGGCCCATCGTTGAAGCAAAGCGAATTGATGCATTAAAAACCATCATGGATTCGTCACAGGAGGATCTGCAAACACTTACGAAGCTCCTAACGGGAAGCAATACAAAAATTAAAGGATTTATTGAAGAGGCTCGCAAATCAATCATTAACCATGCAAATGCAGCCAGACCCCAGTATAACTCGCCCCTTCGTTATGACTATGACAAAAATATTGCCGATCAATTACAGGAAATCGAGGAGATATCGGCATCACTGGATGCAATCAACAAAGGAATAGAAAAAATACCTGCCGCACATAAAGAAATAAGAGTTTCATTAGATCAAAAACAAAATAGCATTGAAGCACTGAAAGGCTTGGTCCAGGAAGTCCAGAGGGCGAATAAATTCTATAGAAGCCTGTCTCAGACAAAATCATAAATGGAGGTAGATACATGAGCCATGAATTAGTGGAAAAAACTGCCGGCCTGGCATCACGCGTCAACAACCTTGCTGTTAAACAGTCGGGTATTTCCAGCAGGCAGCTGTTGATTCAACAGGATAAGCTGATCAAGCTTGCGATGGTTGCTATTGTACAAGATCTCGAATGCGAAAAGCCAGCGTACAAAAAAGCCATAGATGGTCTAAATAAAGCAATAAAGGCAGTTGATGACGCGGATAAGGATATTTCTAAAGTTGGTGACGCGATCAAACGGGTAAAGCAGGCTATCGATCTGATAACTAAAGTAGTAGAGGTAGCGGCCGCATCAGCATGTATTTAAAATAAAGCATTAGAAAAGTTTCATCTCTGCGATATTCGAATGGACATCGGTAATGTCCATTAACCGCCATCATAACCGATAGACTTAATAAAATATCAATTGCCGTATAATTGCAGGAGGAAAGTTATGGGAAAAGGCGCTGGCAAAAAACATGATAAGAAAAGTTTTTATGTTATCGGCGACAGTGAAGACTTGGAATATTTTGGAGCAAAGAATATTATCGATGCCGAATTACAGTTAATTAACAAAAAATATGAAAAAGAACCAAAACAAACTAAAGATCTCGCAGGCCTTTCTCTTTCCGGCGGAGGGATTCGTTCCGCCAGCTTTTCTCTGGGCATCATGCAGGCGCTGGCTTATAAAAACTGGTTGAGTAAAATAGACTATCTTTCAACCGTATCCGGCGGCGGATATATCGGGACCAGTCTGACCTGGCTTTTAAGTAAGAAATGGCAATTGTTAGATAAAGACTTTGATACCAGCCCTGACAATTTTCCTTACGTTACTTATCCGATGTGCGGTAAAGTGAATAACAAACCGGATGAAGACTGTACAAAAGACTCGATGAGCGTGAAGGTCCGCGGTAAGCTGCTGCATTATTTGCGGCAAAATGCCAAATACCTTACTCCCGGCAGCGGCATCAACATCTTTTCGCTTATAGCTGTTTTGCTGCGTGGAATTGCCCTCGGACTGTTTACGTATTTTGCACTGCTCGTCCTTCTTTTCTTACTGCTTAATATGTCGAGTTTATATTGTCCGATAATGCTTCCGGGTTTAAACTGTTTCCTGTTAACAGCATCTTTGATATTGGTATCGTATCTTGTAACGCTGCCGTTTTATTCCCTTGGAACATATATTTTCAAACGTACAAAGAACAAGGCTTATTTTCTGCGCCGCGGCTATGAAAAGTTAGCGGGAATTCTTTTGCCTTTGGCTCTCGCATTGGCGGTTTTGGGCAGCATACCTTTTGTAAGTGAATGGTTAGACAAAAGTCTGAATTCAGATGCTTTAAAACGCATATATTCCTCAATTACAGGAACGGACATACAGGCAACCGGTGTTTCTGTTATTTCCATTATTGTCGGTGTCATATCCAGCATTGCGGCCTTTTTCAAAACAAATAAGGTCAAGTCTAGTAAAATTACCGTTGGCTTTTTCGTGGCTATCGGTACTGCTGCGCTTTTATTCGGGATACTGATTCTTGCTTATCAGACGTCACTGCAAATACCTGTATGGTTTCCAGTTAATGTGACTGTAATCTTAGCCGCTGCTGTTGTGATCTTCGCGATTTTAGTTAATTTAAATCACGTCTCTGTCCACCGTTACTACCGTGACCGCCTGATGGAAACATTCATGCCCGATTTAGCAAGTATAATGACGAATGATTATAAAAGATCGCACAAGGCCGAAGAAGCGAATGAAAAAAGGCTCCATGAAGTTTTCGACAAAAAGGGAAATCCGGAGTATTTCGGTCCGTACCACATCATCAATACAAACGTGGTTCTTCCATCTTCCAAAAGAGCGATATTTCGTGGGCGCGGTGGTGACAATTTCATTATGAGTCCCCTTTATTGCGGCGGCAACGCTACGGGATGGCTCAAAACCGAGAAATACATGGGAGGAGAATTGACCCTTGCTTCCGCTATGGCAATTTCGGGAGCTGCCGTAAATCCGGATGCGGGCTGTGGTGGGGATGGAATTACGCGTCAGCCTTTATTATCAATACTCATGGGGATATTGAATCTACGTCTTGGTTACTGGGTACCCAATCCTAATCCTCACGAATCGGAAGGCGCGATCAGACCTTCCGCACCGAATTATTTTTGGCCCGGCCTGTGGGAAATTATCTTTCGTTACAGATTAAATGAGAAGGCATATTTTCTCCAGCTTACGGATGGAGGTCATTTTGAAAATCTTGCCCTGTATGAGATGATTCGCCGCAGATTAAAACTAATCATTGTTTGCGACGGCGCGGCTGACCCCCAATGCACTTTTTCCGAATTAGCCAATGCCATGCAAAAAGTGCGCACGGATTTTGGAGCTCTAATTATAATTGAAGATGAAATGCTGAAAGATCTTATGCCATCAAAGAAAATGGATCAGGTCAAAGTGGCAAAGAGGGGCTTTCTGAAGGCTAAAATAATATATGCCGACAACAGCAAGGGAAGACTGATTTATATTAATACAACGTTCTGCGAAGGACTGAGCGCCGACATCTACGGTTATAAGAGAGAACATCCTTCTTTCCCCGAAGAACCGACAAGCGATCAATTCTTCAATGAAAAACAATTCGAGGCATATCGCGAATTAGGCTATCATATTGCCTGGAGTATGATGAAGGATGATGAAGTCATAAGTGATCCAATCGTGAAAGAAGTCATGGAAATATAAATCTTCTTTTCTTGCTTGAGGGAAGGGATTGAGTAATGGTGAAATATTTCTTCTTTGTCATTCCAGTCCCGCATACGCGGGATGTTACTCCGACGGGAATCCAGTCTCTTTTAAGTCACGCTTCACCATTCACTCTTAACCCTTAAATCTTAATACTTTTTTCTTGCATTCTTTATTGAATGAAGTTATTTAAAACCTGCTTCAACAAAAGTCCCACACTATGCGGAGGGCGTCGATGATGCCTTTGGTTCCGCATGTTTCATTAAAATAAATCTGCAACTTAAGCTGGACACTGAAAGCTTATCTTTCAAGTCCTGACCCCTAAACATACAGGGATCAACAAACAAGTAACGCAGAATAAAACACCTGAAAGGAGAACAAATTATGACAGGTCAATGGATCGATGCAAGCCTCAACGGCGGCGGCCCATACGCCGCGAAATCCTACTTTTTCAAAGGCGACCAATATTTCCGATACGACTGGGCATCCGATAAGACCGAGTTTGGAACCGAACCTGTTCTGAGGGCATGGAAATTGTCCCTGGCTTTTGCGGGCGACTTTGATGCCGCGCTTGACGGCAGAGGCAAATATGCCGGTAAAGCCTATTTCTTCAAGGCCGGTGAATATGCCCGTTATGACTGGAAATCGGACAGCGGTGACGCTGGATTTCCGCAACCACTGAGTGCCTGGGGCCTCCCCGGTGATTTTGGCACTGGCATAACGTCCTGCCTCAATGGCGAAGGACCGTTTGAGGGTAAAGCCTTTTTCTTTAAAAATGATTCCTACGTCCGCTACGACTGGGCTACTGAACGTATCGATGCGGGGTATCCACAGCCTCTCAGCGCCTGGAATCTGCCGGGCGTCTTCGCTACCGGGTTTGACGCCTGTCTTAACGGACGCGGTTCTTACAAAGGAAAAGCCTATTTCTTTAAAGGCGATTCCTACTGCCGCTATGATTGGGCAACGGACAAACCGGATCAAGAGCCACGCGTCCTGCTCCGGAACTGGCCGGGCCTGCTGGAATTGTTGGCTGCCGGGCTGGCGAAGAGCGAAGCGCTCAAATGGATCTGGGCGGCACAGCCGCAAGTGACCGCCTACATGTCCTGGCTGCAAACAGGTGCGACATTTACCTTCCCGTTGCCACTGTTCGAACAGGCATTGCGGACACATTTCCATATTGATCCAGCCTGGCCGGCCAACAAGAAGCTTGGATATTTGAACACAATTGCCGCCAATTTTGCCGGCCTCACACAGGCTCTCGACAAAAGCTCGACTATCTTCAGGGCCCACTCGGACAAGGAGGCGGCTGCAAACGGATACGCGGGACCCGACGGAACAGCCAATGTCCGGGCCTACACCACCTTCAACGACAAGGTGAGCTTTACAACACTGTTTCCACAAGGATGCGGCCCTAACTGTCGTGCGGCTATTGTAGCACATGAAGTTATCCATTATGTGGATAATAATAGTGGCGCCGCTAACAATCACATTCCTGAATGGTACGAACCACCGCAAGCCGATCCGAAAATACCCAAACACTACTCGGCACAAACCGCCGATGAAGCCATTCACAACTCTTGCAGTTACGCCTCTTTCTCAGCCCATCTGTATTACGGTGATGACCGGCGGTATGGCTATGGTCGTATCATGGACTGATCGCACTGATATGAGGAGAGGTTGATAATTCACTATATAAAAAAGGAGGACCAATCAATGAATCATAATGAACAAATCGCAATGGCGGTGTGTGTCAAGATGCTTCAAATAATCAACGGGTTTGACCCGTAACGCAGGCAGCGTTGCTGTACGGGGTAAACGGTTATTCACTGACCCGGGTGTTGCTGGTTAAACAAATTTTTATAAGGACATAAAGTTGCCGCACTTCTGGTCTTATAGCCGCTACATTTTTCGCTAATCAAAAAACAAACTTAAAGGAGGTACTGTCATGGCTCTTGTTGCTCCAGATGTTATGTTGAATTCAATCATGGGTAAGGTATATAACATTTTAACGAATGGTGACGATACTGTACCCAAATCCGAAGATAACTTTTTCAGTTGGGCAACCCCTGGTATTCCGATATCCCCTGAAGATTTCAGATTCCTCAAGCAGGGGCTTACCGGAGTAGTTCGCAAAGCCGCCTTGGATGAAATGCGCACGACCAATACGGACGGTTCGAAAGAGGAAACAAAACAACCTGAACTGACCCCTGCCCTGCTGGAACAATTACGCGCAACCGATGCCGCGCAGCTTATCCGCCAGGCTGAGGATTTTGCCCGCCTGGTCGATTTCGTCCCCGACGTAGCGGCAAACACCAATAATCAATTTGCCAGCCTGAGTGTCATGAATAACGAAGGAACGTTGTCTGAACGATACGAGTATATTCTGCGCATGAGTCAGGTGATGAAATCAGAACTCCCTGATGCTACAAAACAAAAAATTGAGAAATTCAGAAACCTGCTTCAGGTCACCAAAACTAAAAAGAATCTTATCGATGACAGCGAAACACAAGTCACGGAACCCAGTCCTTTGGTTCAGGTCTACAACGAAAAGATGAAGAATTACATCGATGCCGCACTGGAATATAACATGCATCGCATTGATGCATTGTCGGCCGATAACCAGAAAGCCGTGCAATATTGGGCCATCAACGCCAACATTCTGCGAAATAAAGTCAAAGCAGCCATGGCTGACTGGGTTTCCAGCGGCTATAAAGACGATTACGAACAGATCGCCGCGTTTATTGATCAAGTCATGCAACGCGACATGTCCCTTCTGAAAGCCCAGTATCGGGATGATCTTGAAAAAGCACGACTCACCGGCCTGGCTTCCGGCAGTGATTTTTTCTACAGTGCGGCAGTCCCGGGAGATTTTATTGATGCTTCCGGTTGGACCGAATTTTCTTTCACCTCAACTGATTACAATAACAGTTCAAACTCAAGTTATAGCATGAAAAGCTCCAAAACCAGAGCCGGAGGGAGTTATTTTGGTATTTTTGGCGGCGGCGGTTCCGCAAGCAGTGCCAGCGGGTCGTCGCAGTCTCATGTTCAGTTCGATTCCGATTACTTCACTTTACGTTTCAAGATTGCTCAGGTGCCGATTGTGCGCCCATGGTTCAAGACAGCCTATCTTTCCAGTAAAACCTGGCGCATGGATCAAAATAATCCGCAGGCCAAAGGCGAAATGGTTTCAGACGGCGGCACTCCCCCCAAAGGCCTCATTCCGGCTTATCCGACAACCATGATACTTATCAAAGACCTGTGGATGTGTTCCGCCAAGTCGAGCGGTTTTTCCGACGCGTTTTCCAGTTGGGAGAGATCTTCTGCCGGTGGCGGCGGCATGTTATCGTTGGGGCCATTCACATTCGGCGCGTCACACTCGCGAAGCTCTGCCAGCGGACAAAGCTCTGCTGATTATCACTACGACAGCGATACACAGACAATGAGAGTGCCCGGAACTCAAATCATCGGCTTTAAATGCCATGTGTTTCCGAAATCGCCTGATCCCCTGCCTAATATTACTGAATGGATTTGAGAAAACCAGGCACTTCATCAGCTCAGGGATACTGAAAAGCACTGAAAAAGAACGTATAGTCTGGAGGTGAAGACCTCCAGACTATACAATTAAAAAAGAAAGGAAAATTTGATTTATGGATGCAGCGGCACAATTAGCTCTCATGGCCAAGGCAGCAAACGTATTCAGTAGTGACGATACGTTTTTAAGTTTCCCGGTAACGCCATTGTCTTATAAAAAAGCAAAGCTGAATTTATTGGATGACGCCACCTATGCCAACATCATTGAATTTTCGATGATTACCAATATGATTCCAACGGGCATTGCCTGGGAACCCAATGCAGAAGATTTTTTATGGAATGTGTATAAAAGCATCCTTCAGGAAGCAACATTTGCTTCATCAACAAGAACAGATGTTGAAGAAGCCAAGTATAGACAAGCACGTGACGTGTTATCAACAAAAAGTTCAGACGGGACAATAAACGATAGCATGCAACTGATGCTTTATCACAATTATCAGTCTCTGTATGAAAATGCGTTGCAAGCCTATGCTTCACAATCAGGCACCGCTAAATCGCTCTCTGATCCCAACGAAATAAAGACATGGAATGAAGTCACGGAACCTGAACTTCGCAACAATCTTGCCAAGGCGCAAGCTCAATGGGAAACACAAGGTTATCGTAATCAGGTGGAAACGGCACAAGCTGTTGTAGAAGCTCTCGGTTCCAAATCCCCGCACCTCACATGGGCAGAGTGGTCTAAAAGCTTTAACCCGGATATCGACACTCTAACCCGTGATAAAGACCTGGTCACCGTATTTCCGACCAGTTACACTCCGGCAAGCGCCCTGGATGAAAGTTCGTGGCAGCCATTCGAGATTACATCCGCCGAGCTTGCAAAATTACTATCAGATGCTCCCCAGGAAATCCGGGATAGATTTAATGTGGGCAACGCAGGCAGTTCCATAGAATCCTTACGGTTTGAATTCAGCTCGGCAAAACTGCTGCGCCCCTGGTTTAGACCGGAGGTTTTCAAAGCGCAATTCTGGAAATTTGATGACGGAAGATTATTGTCTGATGGAGGTGATCCGCCACAAGGACTGTGTTCATCATATCCTGTCGCTGTTGTATTCGCCCGTAAAATTGTGATTAAAACCAAGCAGGTTCCAATTAAACCAAACGGCAAGTTTGGTGGTTTTCGCTTCATTCCGAGCATATTTCTGAAAAACATGAATGTACAAACGCTTCGACTCGATACCCAAACGCGGCTCAATGTCACATCAAAAATTAAAACGATAAACAATATAAGTCTGCCAGGCAAACAAACCGGTCCTGCATTTACGGCCGTTACACCGGTAAAATTATCACAAGTCGGTGTGATGCATAATATGCGTCCTGTCGCATCGGTCGCAACCATAAAACCTCTAATTCTAAATCCTGCCAAAAATGTATTTCAGGAATCGAAAATGGTAAAAACGAATGTGGGCATGAACATGCAACGGCAGGCAAATGTAGTGTTGCTGAATCAGGCCTTGACTTCTGCGGCTATACTAAAGAAGCTCCCGGACATTCAACTGAAACAACCACAAAATCCACCACCGACACCAATCGAGGATGACAATATCTTTATCCTGGCTTTTGTGTGCAAGCCAGTTCCTCTTTGTCCAAATCCTGATGAAAGTCTTCAATGGTAATTCGGGTGCAGTCACATTTAACAGGGAGCACGTTATGATAGACGTAAAAACAAAACAACTGATCGAGTGCGTTGTTAACGTATTTGAAACCGGAACCCCGGAGGGAAAATATGACGCTCTGGTAGTATATCCGGATGGGAAAAACGGCAGTCGGCAGATCACTTATGGCCGCAGTCAGACGACCGAACAGGGAAATTTGAAAAAGTTATTATCACTCTATGTACAGAATGGAGGAATATTCAGACAAAACTTATCACCCTATATAGAAAAAACCGGAAACAAACCGCTGGCCAATGACTCTGCCTTTAAAAGTCTTCTCATTCAGGCAGCGCGCGAAGATGCCATCATGCGGGAGACCCAGGATCAGTTTTTTGATGCCGCATACTATAATCCCGCAAGTCTTTTTTTTGACCAAAATCAGTTTACGTTACCTCTCAGTATGCTGGTAATTTATGACAGTTACATTCATTCAGGACGTATTCCCCGGTTATTACGGAAACGTTTTGGAGAATATCCCCCGGCCTCTGGCGGTGATGAAAAAAAATGGGTGACTTCATATGTGGACATTCGTCATCAGTGGCTCAAATACCATACCAATCTGTTATTGAGGACAACTATCTACCGGACACAATGCTTCAAAGAGCAAATTGCCGCAGACAACTGGTTGTTGGATAAATTACCGATAATGGCCCACGGGATTGAAGTTTTCTGGTAAATCCAGGGTGATTAACTATTTTTAACTTTTAAATCTATTTTTTACCTTAAACGTTGAACTTTTTTTCTCTTCACCCTTCACTTTCTTTTTAGACTGTCCTCTGACTTTGTTTTTACACTCCTCTAATCTTCCAAACCTCCAATCTTCTAATCCTCTTCTTTCCTCTCTTCCCTATTCACTATCCACCCTTTACTTCCTTAATACAGCCTATTGCATTGTCGATATAAAAAGCAAAGGTTAATGCTATAAAGTATGCTTTTTTTATTGATAAACACAACAGACGCTGTTATATTAGATTCAAATAAAGGATTTGGAGGTGGAATATGGCCGTTTTTAAGAAAGAACAAAAGCAAGAATTCAGAAACGTATTGTTAAGGGTAAGCATACCCGCTCCTCTGATGTCCGAGATGAAAAAGATCAAGAAGATCTGCAATGATAACGGCTTCTTTTTCGACATCAAACCCGATGTCATCAGTGCCGTTGAAAAAGCGGTTGAAGAAGCAAAAGAGCTTCTAAATAGCGAAAATAAGTACAAGTTTTACAAATGAGCTGAATCGGATTAATCAAAATCTAATTTATTCGTCTCGTTAAGGACTGCGGCGACATCCGCCTAATGTCCTCCGCTGGCGGAGGTGTCACGATCAATCATCGGGACGGAGGTGGATAAAATTCACGTAAATCGTATATAACTAATAATATCAAGTATATATTAAATACTTCCACCCCCTGCCCCCGCCAGCGGGGGACATTATTCATTTCGTACACTCAATACATACAATTACGACACTCTCTCTCCAGTGCTTGATCTAATAGGTAGAACATTCTCATTAACAGTATCGGAATAATAACGACATTTAACACGTTCCCATCAGATTCGTCACCCCGGCGGAAGAGAGTCTGTCGTAATAGCAAAGCATGTCATTCCGAATCCCGATTCATCGGGATGAGGAATCTTAAAATGATTATGAATTAAGACTTCTCCCTTCGGTCGAAGTGACATAGATTTCCTCGCGGATAACATCCCGCAGGGAACCCCGGCGAATGCCCGGGTATGCGGGAACGGAATGACAAAATTTCTTAACAACAGCTAATAACATTATAAAAACAATATGTTATCTATGTGCACACAGCGACAGCATTCGTCGTGTCTCTTCATTTGCTATTTTTATTGCTTTTTATTTTGCTTTTTCTATTGACAAACAGAAAAGCAATGTATATGCTATAGGCGGATCATCAAGGGAGATCATACAGGATAATGATTCCCACTACAGGATAGGTCCACAGAAGGAGGAAATCATGAAAAAAATAAATGCACTGATGATTCAGCCGAAGACTCCGCAAACGTTCTGGAGCCATGACATTTCGCTCAAAGCAGCCGGATTCAAAGCGGTGATGCCACCCCTGGGGCTGATGACCGTAGCGGCCATGCTTCCGGAAAATTATGACGTCACTTTAATCGACATGAATGTGAGCGATCTCGAAATACGCGACATTGAGAAAAGTGACATGGTTTTTCTCACGGGCATGTGGATACACCGGGAATCGTTTTTAAAGATCGTCAACATGTGCCATGAACTTGGGAAAACCATTGTTGCCGGAGGACCCCTTGTCCAATCAGCCTATGGCAGGTCGGTCGACTATCTGGAATCGGATAAGATCGATCATCTCATTCTTTATGAGGCCGAAAACAATCTTTCCGAGTTCCTGTGTGACTACGAATTGGGCATAGCTAAAAAAGTATACGACAACAAGGAAAAGCCCGCCCTGGACCTGACCCCGTCGCCGCGTTATGACATTATAAATCCGTACGACTACGCTTGCATGGCCCTTCAGTTCTCCCGCGGGTGTCCGTTCAACTGCGAATTCTGCGATATAGTCCAGATGTTCGGCCGCATTCCGCGCACCAAGTCTCCCGGGCAATTCATGCGGGAAGTTGAAGACCTGTACGACACCGGCTACCGCGGACGCCTGTTTATCGTGGACGACAATTTCATCGCCAACAGAAAGGCCGTTAAAGAAATGCTCAAGCTCCTGGCAGACTGGCAGGAAGAGCACGACTATCCGTATTTGCTGTTCACCGAAGCGAGCATCGATCTGGCAAAGGATGACGAGCTTCTGAATTTAATGAGGAGATCGGGATTCACGTCCGTATTTGTAGGCATCGAGTCGCCGGACAGCGCAACGCTAAGCGCCATCAATAAGAATCAAAATGCAACCTGCGACATGGATAAAGCTATCGAGAAGATACAACGCGCAGGTATAGAGGTAATGGGCGGTTTTATCCTGGGTTTCGATACCGATACAGATGACGTGTTTGATCGCCAGCTGGCATTTATCCGGCGCAATGGTATTCCGCAGAGCATGGTGGGACTGCTTGCCGCCATGCCGAACACCGACCTGTTCAAACGGCTGGAACAAGAAGGCCGGCTCATCGAAAACGACAACCCGCACAGCGGAGATAACGTCGATACCGTGCTCAACTTCGTACCCGTCATGCCGGCCCCGCAACTGGTTGAAGGCTATAAGCGGGTAATTGCTCAAACCTATGCGCCAAAAAACTATTTCGCCCGCGCGTTAAAAGTCATCAGCAGGTTACCGGATCTGAAAATAACGGATCTTTACATGGCAGAGCCGTGGAAAGTCAAATTGGCGGATTCAAAATTGACCAATCATCCACACAAGAGGAAGTTAATGGTTGAATTTGTAAAACTTCTCTTTTCTCCGTTCGGCGCTCAAGCTTTATGGTTTATTATCAGGGCATCGAGATTCGGATTGCTTGCCCTGCCCACTGCGATAGAACTGGCTTTCCGGGGACGCCATTATGTAAGTGTCGCCGGGAGAATCGCGCACGCGAAACCGCAGCCTGTAACGGTAAGCGAGAACAAACGCGAATACGCGCCGCTACTCATGAAGCACTTACCCAGCTTGGGTAAATAGGAAATAAACAATGGAAATAATGGGGACGCCTGTCCCCATTATTTCTACATTTGTCATTGCGAGTTCACGGCAGTGAACGTGGCAATCTTTTTTTCTGCTTTGTCATACCGGTCCCGCATACGCGGGATGTTACTCCGGCGGGCATCCAGTATCAGTTATTTTTAACATAGAACTGTCTTTCTCTTCTTAACTACTTAACCCTTAAATCTTAAAACTTAAATCTTAAAACTATTTTTTTTCACCATTCACTTTTCACATTCTTTTTGAATTTTTTTCTTGAATTCTATTAAAAAAAGGAGTTAGTTAAACGCCGTCCCACTTATGCGGAGGGCGTCAATGACGCCTTTGGTTCCGCATGTTTCACTAAAATAAATAATATTAATGTTGATTAAAGGTTGAGATCTTATATTCAAAACCTGCCAATTCTTTCTAATCTTCAAAACCAAAAAGGAGTTCATATGGATCTGCCAAAGGAATTAAATGAGCGATTAAAACACATTGAAGCACTTTCACGTAATTTATGGAAAGATGACAGGTTGTCACCTTATTTCTATACACCTCATGACACAGCGCATTCCCTGGGTGTAATTTCAAAAATTAACAGCATCATTCCTAAACCCAAAAAATCATCAAATAATAACAATCTTAATGATAAAGAATGGTTTTATCTGTATTGCGCAGCCTGGCTTCATGATGTCGGCATGATACCTTATCTTTTCGAAGATGAACAAAAACAAATTAACAAAGATCTTTATCTGTCTATTCGAGAGCAGCATCATTACCGGTCAAAACAATTCGTCGAAAAAAACTATAAACTTCTGGGATTACAGCAGGACGAGGCTCAAGTAATTGGCGAATTGTGCCGTCTGCATAGAAGACGAGAAAATATTAACAGTAGTATTATCAAATTGAATAATGTCCGCGTCAAGTTATTAGGCGCTTATTTAAGAATCGCTGACGCACTGGCAATTGATTCTAACAGAGCGGATGAATTTAAAAGCCTGTATAATTTGTTTCTGGCTCACGGCATGCCGTTATCATCCGAATTTCACTGGTTAAGAAGTTTTTGGATAAAAGAAATCAAGGTTAATCATAATGATGCATCCATAATGATTAATTTCAATCTTCGCGAATCAGATGAGATAGATGGTATCGATTATCTTTGCAAAACAACAGTTGATGATATTGCGGAAGAAATTGCGTCATGCAAAGATGTCTTGCTGAAATCAAAAATATCCTACTTCACAGATGTTAAATACGAATTTAATAATCTACCTTCAGATGATGAGAAAAAAGCAAAATTAAAACAG
The DNA here is from genome assembly GCA_002840505.1 of Deltaproteobacteria bacterium HGW-Deltaproteobacteria-2. Lineage (NCBI taxonomy): Bacteria > Deltaproteobacteria > Deltaproteobacteria bacterium HGW-Deltaproteobacteria-2. Next base: position 53,704 of record PHBC01000001.1, read on the forward strand.
GTTATCAGTAAACTCAAAATGCAGAATACGGCGTCTTCAAGTCAATTGGCCGATATAATGATGGATACAATCAGTTATATCGCAAAATATTGCAGCAGAAATAAAGAAGATGCCCTTCAAATGATAAAAAATTATACAATTTCTGAAATTGGTGACATTAAAAAAGACAGGCCGTGTCATATATTAGTTAAATATGTTGAATCCCTTGTTAATAAAATCTGCTCATCGGATAAATTAGAAACAAAAGAAAAACTATCGGAAATACTCAAACACATTAAAGCGATTCAAACTGAGCGGAGTCGAAACATCGAACATATCGCAGATAATGCCAAATCGTTACTCACCGGGCATAGTCCTATTTTACTTTTCGGATACAGCAGCATAATAATAAAAATATTTGAAAACGTTAAAGACGAAAACATCAAAGAAAATATACCTATTTACATTTTGGAATGCAGAAGTAAAAATCAGTTAAATTTTAAAAATGATTTAATTTATTGTGACGGTCTGAGATATGCAAATCATTTGGCAAATACCGGGTTCAAAAATATTTATTTTGTTCCGGATATAATCACTGGCAATCTGATAGCATCCGAGAAAGTCCAAAAGGTATTCTTCGGCGCAAATACTGTTGATATTAAAAACAAAAAAATCGGGCATACAGCGGGACATAATACAATAATACATTCCGCATATATTCATAAGGTACCAATTTATATATTTGCCGATATTTACAAATTTGGAATTCTTAACGAAGAAGATACAGCAGATGAAAGAAAAACTGACTGGTTCACCGGTTCGTCGGAAGAAAAAGAAGTTATAAAAAACCTGGGTATAAAGTACTACAATCCCCGATCAGATGTAATACCCATGCATTATGTACATGAGTTTTACACAGAATATGGCAACTTTCCGCCCAGTCAGGTACCTCAAACAATAGAAAACAGAATTTCTCAAATAAGAAAGATGTTTGACTAGAATATTCTGAGTTACCTTATTTAATGCAGATCTCTTTATTGCTCGTTTGAACAGCATAGATGCTTCTGCTCGAAGAATTTTAAATAGTATTTTCTTCGAAACTTGCTGATAGTGAATCCCTGGCTTCAGAAACGTAGTTCACTGACGCTTGTTGAATCATTTATTTTCTTAACTACTCAATCATCTGTCATTCCGGTCCCGCATACCCGGGCATTCGCCGGGGTTCCCTGCGGGATGTTACTCCAGCGGGAATCCATCCCTCATCGTCATCGTCATTCCCGCGCAGGCGGGAATCCAGTATCTGTTATTTCTAACATAGAACAATTTTTCTCTTTTTTCTTAATTACTTAATACTTAAATCTTAATTACTTATTTTTTTGATTTTTTTTCTTGATTTCTGTTCATAAAAGGCGTTAATAAATCTCCATCCCACATTATGCGGAGGGCGTCGATGACGCCTTTGGTTCTGCATGCTTCACTAAAATAAATATTGCGGCGTTTGCGTTATTAGCAAAGAAGCATATTAACATTTTAAACATGGAGGAATCTTATGCGACCATACGTATCGCTTTTCATTGCCCTAGTGCTTGTAGGGATTATTTGTGGATGCGCGGCGCCACGTCCGGTTCCAATGCTTGCGTTTGGAGATAATAAGACCTGGATCACGGATAAGGACATGGAATACGTCATCGGCAAAACTAGCGCAAAAATTGTTGTCCCAAAGGGCTTTGTCACCGACTTTGCTTCTATCCCACAGTTTTTTTGGTCTTTTGGATTATCACCGAATGGCCAGTACAGCAGGGCTGCAATCATCCATGACTATCTTTATTGGGCACAGGGTTGTAGTCGGAAACAGGCTGATCGGTTATTGGCCATTGCTATGCAGGAAAGCAATGTCTGCTTCTTAGTTAAGTGGATTGTTTTCTACGGGGTTGACTGGTTCGGCGATGGAGCTTGGCAATCAAACGCAAAAGAAAAAGCTGCAGGAATGCCACGCGTAATTCCAGAGCCTTACAGCAATCTAGATAACAACCCGAACGTGCATTGGCCTGAGTATCGTCAGAAGCTTATCAAGGAAGGGGTGAAGGACCCCGTATTCGATTCTAGTCCTCCATATTGTAAATATGGCGATTCGACAACTGTACCTTGATACTACATAGTATAAGAAAGGCGCACTTGGTCAGGTCTATATTCGTAGTATCTTGCTGCTATGGTCTAACCCTGCATTCGAGAGGTACTCGCCAAAAACGGCGCGCCTCTCAATGTTAATGGCACACCATTCAATCAGCAATCATCCATTATATTTATTTTACAAATTATGGACTTGCAAGTGAATGTAGCAGTCGATAATTTATTTAGGATATTATGGACGGCCACCAAAGTATTCTATTATTTTTAACATAGAACTTTGAACGATTTTCTTTTTCTATCCACCTTTCACCATTCACTTTTTAGTGACACTCGCTGAAAGCAAGCGAAGTGCAGCTTGAAGCGTCAGTGGAATCCCGACATCGTCGGGATGACGTGGGGCACTTTTCACATTCTTCTTGAATTTTTTTCTTGAATTCTATTAAAAAAAGGAGTTAGTTAAACTCCGTCCCACGATATTTAGAAGGTGTCAAAGACACCTTTTGTTCTGCGTGCTTCACGAAAATAAATTTGTAATGTTAGTTTGGAGGCTGAAAACTTATATTTCAAGACCTCTACCATGATCCTAGAAAATAGAAGCATTCTAATAAATCAATTTTATCAAGAGTAGAGAGGAGGTATAATGAGTAGCTTACACAGAGAATTAGAATATGTCGATCCTAACACTATCTCTTTCGATCAAAACAATCCACGCGGATTGACAGAAAAACAAATTATTAACGAGCCACAGTTTGCTATCTTGGTTTCTTCAATAGAGAAATATGGAATCTTAGAACCACTAATCGTTAAAAAAGATGAGTCGAACACATCTACATATATCCTTATTGATGGTGAGCGTAGACTACGTGCAGCGTTAGCAAGCAAACAGGCTGAGGTACCTGTATTAGTTGCAGAAGATGATATTGACGGACGAATACTGGCGTATCAAGTTCATATGCTAAGAAAAGATTGGGATAAACCAGCTGAAACTAAGGCAATTAAGAAAATTATTAATGATTTTAGAAATGGAAATCCGGATATAACAGATGAAGAAATTAGACAAAAAATTATTGAGATTACGGCTAATTCGCACAAACAACATGACCTTTCAGATATACTGAAACTAATCAAATATGATGACAAAATAATTGAAAAGGCGATTTCTAAAGAACTAAACATGAGCTATTTAGTACAAATAGAATCAAGCTTTATTAATCCTTTGAAAAAATATTATCTTGGCGTTTGTAATAAATATGGAGAAAACAAAATTCGTGAGATATTAATAGAAAAGGCGATAGATGGTAAATTAGTAAATACACGTTTTCTTATGGATAAATTTAAGGTTGTTTTTAGTGATTCTGAAAAAAAACCCGAAATAGAAAAAATACTAATTACCTTTCTCAACAAGAAAAATAAATCTATCAAGAAGACACTAGAAGAATATGAGGCATTAGGAAAATCAGCAAAGAAAAAGGAAGAAAAAAAGAAGAAAAAAATAATCATTTTCAAAACTAATAAAGAAGCTAAATCAAAAAGCAACAAACAGACCGATACCTTTGCTTATAGAAAAATTAGAATTACGAAAAAACAACAGACATCATTAGCTGACGTACGACTTAATTTCGAAGAAATTGGGAAAAGTTTTAGTAAAGAAGAAAATGCTTTTATAGAAGAGGCACTATACTGCCTTGAGAAACATTGTTTTAAGGCATCTACTCTGATGATTTGGGCTGCTGGTGTCAGCAGAATATTGGACTATGTTAATAAGGATATTGCTGCTTATAATATAGCGGCAAATGATATGGCCGCTACACCAATGTCGGTATACAAGCATATTTCAAGAAACTTTCAACGAAATGCTACTACGCTCGATGAAATACGAGTGAATTCTAACGATCGGCAGCTATTAAGTTACCTTTTATACAAGAAAATCATTACAGAAACACAGTGTAAGAAACTTCTTTCTGATTATAGTACACGATGCGATTGCGCACATCCAACAGATATTGTAATATCGCCAAACCAAGCAATATCGATTTTTGAAAATGTTTATGATCTTATTTTTTCTAATGGCAATTTGAAATGAATATACTTCTCGTCGAACCGAACTTCCCATTACCAGCTAAGAGCAGAAATCATCGGGATTTTTTGCCCATTGGTTTGTTGAAACTCGCTAGTTATCATAGAGACCATGGCGATGATGTCAAACTTCTGCGGGGCAATAAATACTTAAGTGATTTTTATCCTGATGAGATAAAAATCACTTCTTTATTTACATATTGGTCTGATTATGTATGGGATAGCGTTCATTTTTACAAAGAAAATTATCCTAATGCGAAAGTCGTAGTAGGTGGTATTTATGCTTCACTTATGCCAAAACATTGTAGACGCTCGGGATGCGATGATGTGTTCGTTGGTGTAGATGAAAATGCAGAAAAATTCAAACCGGCTTATGATCTTGTAGATATAGATTATCAGATTATACACACAAGTAGAGGCTGTGAAAGAAAATGTAAGTTCTGCGGCTCATGGAAAATTGAGCCAGAATTTATTGCAAAGAAAAGCATAAAAGATGAGATTTGTAGCAATAGAATAATATTTTATGATAATAATCTCTTGGCTAATCCTTTTATAGAAAGCATATTGGAAGAGTTGAAATATGCTACATACAATAAAAGAGTTGTATATTCTGAGAGCCAATGTGGAATAGATGGAAGATTACTAACTCCCAAAATCGCAAAATTACTTAAGCAAGCGAGATTCTTAAATCCCAGAATTGCATGGGATCATAGATACAAAGAATGGAAAAGCATAAAGAAACAGATAGATATACTTGTAAATGCTGGTTATCCAGCAAAAGATATTTATATCTTTATGATTTACAATTTTGAACCTGATTATTATGAAATGCTGAAAAAATTGAATAAATGCAAACAATGGGGTGTGCAAATAGCTGATTGCAGGTACAGGCCACTAAATCAAACATTTGATAATTACAATCCTATTAAAAAACAAACAAATGAAGACTACTATATTTATTCCAAATGGACAGATAGACAAATTAAGCTCTTTAGGAAAAAGGTTAGAGAACAAAATATTGTCATTCGCCATGGATTTGAATCCTATAGCAGAAAACTAGAGAATTGGGGTGAATGTCGACGAAGAGAAAAGACAAAGAATTTAAAAGTTGATTCTACCCATCCGTCTTAGGGTAAAAGGGGGTCAAGTCTTTGCTTGGCTCATCTGATCGGGAAAGCAGGGGTTTGGAATTCAGGGGACAGTATACTTAATTATTAAGCTAGTAAAACTATCTCCATTTATTCTCATGAAAATGATGGGACTGTTCTATTAATGAAACTGCTTATTCATTATCCATAATTAGATAATTATAAAATGTTAACTGGAAGTTGAGAAATTATATTGCAAGATATGACTCAAATCATCACTATTTGACAAATATGCCAAACGTTCCTATGTCTTCTACAGATAGAATACCTTCGCGTGAGGAATGCGATGAACTCATGGCAAAATATTGCATGCTGCCAAACATCATCGCTCATTCCCTACAGGTGATGCGTGTATCCCTGGCCATAACAGACAACCTCAAAAAAGCGGTGTCCATAAACAGAAATCTGGTTATCGCGGCGGCGCTTCTTCATGACATAACCAAGACAAGATCACTGAAAACAAAAGAACATCATGATCAATCCGGCGGAGAACTTTTGCGGGAGTTAGGATTCGCGCGCGTAGGCGAGATTGTAAAGCAACATGTAATTCTTCTGGATTTCAATCCGCAGGGAAAACTGGAGGAACGGGAGATAGTAAACTACGCCGACAAGAGAGTGATGCATGACGAGATCGTAAGCCTCGTCCAACGAGTGGAAGATCTTATTCAACGTTACGGCACTACCGAAGAGATAAAGAACCGGATCCGGCTAAACGAAAGTATGGTCTTCGCCATTGAAAAGAAGATCACTGATTCGATGACGGTTGACCTGGATAGCGCGATTCAAAGAATCCAGACCCTTTTCCCTTGACATACAAGAGGAATTCGGGGGACAGTATACTTAATTAAGATTGCCGCATCCCGATAACCGGGTATGCGCCTTATTAAAAAAGAACTGGATTCCCGATCAGGTCGGGAATGACAAACGATGGAAGAATATTTAAAACCGACAGAATTTATCGACAGCAATAATCCGGAGGTTCAGGCTTTTGCGCAAAAAGCTGTCACCGGAGCCAAAACACCCCGTGAGAAAGCTATCAAGCTTTTCTATGCCGTCCGGGATGGTATTTATTATGATCCATACCGGATTGATTTTAACCGCAACGGTTTTAAGGCCAGTACTATTTTGCGTCAGGGTTATGGTTTTTGCGTAACCAAAGCCATAACGCTGGCCGCCGTCTCACGCGCGCAGGGTATTCCCGCCAGATTGCATTTTGCCAATGTCCGCAATCATCTTACTACGGAAAGGCTTAAAGAAATCATGCAAACGGATATATTTTTTTACCACGGTTACAACGATATTTTTCTCGATGGCCGCTGGTTGAAGGCTACGCCCACATTCAACTTATCTTTGTGCAAGAAATTCAAGGTAAAACCGCTGGATTTTGACGGGATAAACGATGCCATCTTTCATCCTTTTGATATGGAAGGCCGGCGTCACATGGAGTACATTGCCGATCACGGTTCGTTTGCCGATTTGCCTTATGACAAGATTATCGAATCGTTTATCACCTGTTACGGAAACGCGACGAAATATTACGAGAAGCAAATAAGCCAGCCCGGCGATTTTGAGCGCGAAGCAGAGTTAGATATTAAAAAACCTGTGAAGAGTGAAGGGAGGAAAAAAGAGGATTAGAAGATTGGAGGTTTGGAAGATTAGAGGATTGTAAAAACAAATTCGGAGGACAGTTTAAAAAGAAAGTGAATGGTGAATGGGTCTGGATACCGGCCTGCGCCGGTATGACATCTTTTTTGTCATTCCGGACTTGATCCGGAATCCAGGAACAAAATAATACCGGATTCCCCGATGAAAAACGTTACAGAGATAGTTCTTAGAGGGTGTCACTAACACTTAGCGATTTTGAGAAAGGAGGGCATATATGACGATTCATATTGATACCAGAGATGGGGTGGCAATCCTGGTCATGGACAACAGCCCGGAAAACGCCTTTAACGTGGAAATGATTCAACAGTTTAACGCGGCTTTAGACAACATTGAAGCCGACGATGCGGTTCGCGGTGTAGTGGTGACCGGGGCCGGGGGCCAATTCTTTTCTTCCGGCATGGACCTTCAATACGTCATGAAACTGGAAGCGGACGCCATTAAGGAATTTTTCAAGAAACTTTTCACCTTTTTCCACCGGGCCTTTGTGTTTCCCAAACCCATGGTAGCCGCCATCAACGGCCATGTGGTAGCCAGCGCCCTGGCTTTCTCCATGTGCCTGGACTACCGGGTGATGCAGAAGGGAAAGGCGGTGTGCACCTTTCCGGAAATCGATGTTTCTATTATCCCGCCCTCCGGATGCCTGGCCATGGTGAAATACGTAATCGGCGAGCGGATGACCGATCTGGCCTTTTTATCCGGCCGCAAGTTCGATGGACCATCAGCCCTGGCCGTGGGCATGGTGGATGAACTGGTCAAAAGCAAATCGGTCATTGACCGTGCCGTGGAAGTTGCCACGGAGTTGGGTGCCAAAAAGCCCCGCCTGTTTGCCGCCTATAAGCAGCGTTTCCGCGGCGAAACGGCAGACTGCATGCTGGCTGAAGATTTACGGTACATCGAAGAGGAAATGGACGTAACCATTTTTCAGAACTGCGACCTCTCTTGTCTACGGTCTCTCTCGTAATTCAAACAGGATGAAAAGGATTAGAAGATTGGAAGATTAGAGGATGTAAAAACAAATTCAGATGACAGTCTAAAAAGAAGGTGAATAGAGAAGCGTAAAAAGTGCCCCACGTCATCCCGACGATGTCGGGATTCCACTGACGCTTCAAACGTCGTCCCGACAAGTCGGGACTAGTTTTCTGCGAGTGTCACTAAAGAGTGAAAGGTGAATAGTGAAGAGAAAAAAACAAGTTCTACGTTCTACGTTCAAGGTTAAAAATAATAGATTTAAGTAATTAAGTAGTTAAAAAGAAAGATGTGAAGAGTGAATTAAAAGAGACTGGATACCGGTTTTCGCCGGTATGACAAAAATTGACATACCATACAAATTATTTGTTCCTGTAATATTCTCTTTGCCTAATGTCCTCCTCCGGCACCTCCAGGACCTGCATGACCTTGGGCACCTTCGGAACCTTCAGGACCTCCAGGTACACCGCTTTTGTTACGTCCTGCATCACTTTCCTGTTTGTCAACTTTGGCATCTTCATGCCGCCATGGCCAACATCCTTCAATAGATACAAGCATCATCACTAAAGCCATCACTAAGGTAATGATTCTCTTCATAGCTCTTCTCTCCTTTGGTAAGAACTTGTTTTTTTGTTTATATGACATTATCTACTTTTACTTTGCCCATCGGGAATTCGGGGGACAGTATACTTAATTATTCGCATTGGTGGATGCTTTTTGTAACGGGCAAGTCAAGGGGTCAGGTCTGCCCTTGACTGTTTCAAAGGGTGAATACCAGTTCAAAGTGCACCAATGAAGACCTGAATTAAGTGTTATTTACCCGGCATTCTCCTTGTTGCCTTTCCTTCGTTACAAATAATCGTTCTTCTTTCTTTTACTTTGAGAGTTTCATTTATTTTTTTTAGAGCCTCTATTATTTCCTCATCAGAGTTAACCATAATTCTTCTCGGTCCTTCCCCCTTTTCTTGCTCTCTTCCCCCCATAATTCACCACCTCTTTATTTAATCTATCAATGAAACAGGATTGATTTGCTTATCATTAAAATCATTTGTATCGTTCATAAACCGACCGTTTGTTGGCTTTCTCCGATGGTTTGAATACATAATAGCACTATTCATTATTTTTAAAAGAGAAAAATCCAGTTATTGGGGGTAAAGCTTGAACATTGACATTTGACGCTGATTCACGCTGCAAAGCTTTATCATATTAGGCATGCAACATATTAAATAAAATATTTCTGGATTCCCGCCGGAGGAACATCCCGCAGGGAACCTCGGCGAATGCCGGGTATGCGGGACCGGAATGACAAAGAAGAAATATTTCACCCTCACCCAACCTCTCCCCTCAAGGGAGAGGAGATTTTTTTGATTCATACCCTGGCCACTATGACCCTCAAGGGCGGAAAGTTTATTAGTAGAGAACAAGGGGGTAAATTTTTGCCTGGCTCATTAACGATGTTGTTTTCACAATACCTATGATATAATTAATTTAGAGGAATTTTTATGAAAAAGATTACGTTATGTTGTTTGATATTGAGTTTAATATTTCTTGCCGGCTGTGTATCAACGATTCAGACCGGCGTCATTAAACCCCCAAGCCTGAAGATTTATACGGAGTCGTATCCGCCACTCAACTACGCCGAAAACGGCAAGGTTACCGGTCAGGCGACGGAGGTGGTTCAGGAACTGATAAAAAGAACCGGCGCGGATGCTGATATTCAACTGGCAACATGGGACGAGGGATATAAGGCGGTTATGGAAAAGCCGAATGTGGCCCTTTTCTCCGTGGCTATGACGTCGGAGCGGAAGCCACTGCTCCAATGGGTGGGACCAATCGCCTTTCTGGATGCCAATCTTTATGCCAGAAAAGGTTCGAAAATGGTGATAGCCCGACTGGAGGACGCAAAAAAACTTCCCAAGATTATCGTCGTCAAGGATTATTATTCAGAGGAACTCCTACGGAAAGAAGGATTCACGAATCTGGAAACCGTGGCGACGGAAGAGATCGCCATCAAGAAACTGTTGAGTGGTGAGGCGCAACTTTTTCCCGGCAGCAATCTCGCGATGCCGGTACTGCTGAAACAAATCGGCGCCACGATGGATGATGTAGAGAGCGTCTTGAACCTTTCCACGAACATGATCTACGTCACTTTTTCGAAAGGCACGTCGCCCGAACTGGTTGCCCGGTGGCAGAAAGCACTCGATGAGATGAAGACTGACGGAACCTTCAGACATATCTATGCGAAATGGCTTCCCACCGAAAAAGCGCCGGAAATCATCCAGATGATGACTGAGGAATATCCGCCGGTAACCTTCATGAAGAATGGAAAGGTCTCCGGTTTCGTCACGGATATGGTCCGGGAGATCAGTGCCCGGCAAGGCATCCCCGACAATATCCGCTTGGCTTCCTGGGATGAAGCCTACAAATTGGCGCTGAGTAACCCGAATGTAGTGCTCTTCAGTGCCGAGAGAACGGCAAAGCGGGAGAAGCTGTTTCAATGGGTAGGGCCGGTCGGCAAAAACAGCTCAATCTTGTACGCCAGAAAAGGTTCAGGTATCAGAATGAACAGTTTGGAAGATACCAGAAAGGTAGCCGCCATCGGTACGACAGCCAACTGGTTTAACGAGCAGGACCTCAAGGATAGGGGTTTTACTAATCTGGTCAGTTCCCCGCTTCCCACCGACAATGTCCGGAAGCTCATGCAGGGCGAAGTACAGTTAGCCGTTTTCACGGATATTACGGTTGCTGATATTGTTAAAAATGCCGGATACTCTATGGATGATCTGGAACCGGTTGCTACCTTGAGCAATACTTATTTTTACATTGCGGTGTCGATTGGAACTCCTGCGGAGATAGTTCAAAAATGGCAGTCTACCCTTGATGGTCTTAAGGCGGACGGCACTTTCGAAAAGATATATCGGAGCTATATTCCCAACGCGGATTTGAATGATCTGATAAACACAAAAGAATCTGTCGGGTATTATCCCGGGGAGTGTAGCGATTTCTCCACCCTGCCACCCAAAGAAAAGGATCTGATAGAATTTGTCTGCAAGGCAAAGGCATTTACGCTCGCCAACATGAAAAATATGGGCGAACAGGAAGGCTTAGCCACCACCTTTAAGGAATTCGATAGGCAGGCAGGAGACCCTGAATGCAAAGCAGGCAAATGTCCCTTCCAGCAGGGAGAGCTTTACATGTTCGCCTATGAGAACGAGATGCAGAATGGCAAAACGGTGAAGATTAAATGCCGGGCGCATGGCGCCCAACCGGCTATGGTCGGTAAAGATTTCTTCGATACCGGTTTTGTGATGAAGGCCTATCCTCAATATGGGATCAAGCAGCAACAGGACGCCAAATTCTTTCAAATGGTTTCCGACGCCGCTTACCGTCAAAACGGTTATGCCGACGGATTTGTGCTATTCACTTGGCCAAATCCAATAGATGAAAATAAGATATGGCTGAAAAAAAGCTATTCCACTAAGATCACGGATACCGTCTGGATCGGCTCTGGAATTTATATTGAAAAGGTTAATCGGTAAGTAACCGCGAAATTCGTGGGACGCAATTCGGAGGACAGTATACTTAATTATTGACATTGGTGGATGCTTTTTGTAACGGGAATGCCCAAAGAAGAAAAGGCATAAAAGAACGAATTATGTTTAATAAATTAGATTATATTGAATCTTGCATTGCTGATTATGAAGCAAAAATCGAAACCGAGAAGGAATTAATAAAGGGATATAAGAGAGCAGTTAAACGGAATAAAAATATATTAAATCAATTTAAAGCTCTAAATCTTCCGGCGTTACATATTATTTTCATTGAGGGCTTTATAAAAAGAGACAGTGATTCGATAAAATTCTACGAAAAATTATTGAAAAACAAAGAAGCCGGACTTAAGAAATTAAAAATTGAAAAATTTACCGCAACTGGAAGGAAGTTTAAAGTTATGAAAGGCGGTTCAAGCTAACAATAGAAAAAGAAATTGGGGTCAAATCTTTAATCTTGACATTTGACACTGATTCTCCCCGCAAAGCTTTATCATATTAGGCATTCAACATATTAAAGAAAATGTTTCTGGATTCCCGCCGGAGTAACATCCCGCGTATGCGGGACGGGAAGGACAAAGAAGAAATATTTCACCCTCTCCCAACCTCTCCCGTCAAGGGAGAGGAGATTTTCTGGATTTATACCCTGAAGAGCACCATGGCCGGTCGGAGTTTATCCCGCAGGGAACCCCGGCGAATGCCCGGGTATGCGGGACCGGTATAACACGAAAGTTAGTAAATCCACCCCCTGACCCCGCCAACGGGGGACATTATTTTTGTCATTCCGGACTTGATCCGAAATCCAGGATTGACATAAAAGAAAATATTTTCTATAAGCATTCAATATCAAAACAAGCTCTTACCAAAGATCCATTTCTCCTGATAATATTTGCTTTATAAATAGTTTTTGCAAGACATAAACCAAAATGAGTTCAATTCAATTGAGTCCAAGGAGGAATTATGAAGATTGCGGACATTTACCCATGATGGAAAGACCGCAGGAAACAGCAACGCAATATCTGGATTTTGTTAAAGGCATCAAATAATAATCAGGGGAGGAACGGAAGAATGAAAAGAGACCTTAAGGGAAAGAGGGTAGTAATAACTGGCGCCGCTTCCGGTTTGGGGCGGTCATTATCACTGGTATTGGCACGTAAGAACTGCAGTATCGGGGTTGTGGACATTAACACCGAAAGAGCCAGAGAAACGCTGGATATGGTTGTTAACAATGGTGGCAGTGGCGAAATCTATGAGACAGATGTCAGTGTGGCTAAAAATGTCGAAACCATGGCTGAACACTTTTTCCAGACATGGGGTGGAGTCGATCTCCTTGTCAATAATGCCGGAGTCGCAGTCGCCGGTTACGTGGGTAACATTTCCCTGAAGGACTGGGAATGGTTATATGGTGTAAACTTCTGGGGCATGCTCTATGGTTGTCACAGTTTTATTCCCCGCATGAAAGCCCATGGCGGAGGGTACATTATGAATGTTGCTTCATCCGCGGGAATATTGTGCTCGCCGGAAATGGCCCCGTACAATACATCCAAAGCGGCGATTATCTCTCTTTCGGAGACCCTCTATGCGGAGCTTGCTCCGTTTAACATCGGAGTTACTGCTCTTTGCCCCATGTTTTTCAAGACTAACCTCATTGAAAATACGCGTTCCGAGACAGAGATGGAACAAAAGCTAGCCGAAGCAGCCTTCAACAACGCCAGAATAACCTCCGACGAGGTAGCGGAAGCGGCGATAAAAGCTGTGGAGAAAGGGAGACTATACTGTATTCCACAGTTTTCAGGCAAATTTCATTGGGTGATGAAACGACTCAATCCCCACTCCTACTATCGTAATAATGCTGCTCTTAACCGGAAAGGCCGGCTGATACCCATGATGTATTGGATGGCGCGCAAGGGAATGGTTTAAAGCTGAAAATCCAGAGACATCATAATTATTTTCAAATACGATTATTGGTACGCGCGTAGAATTTTTGCTATACTTCAAATGCAAGAAATTCTAATCGGGGACAATCGCAATGGAATTTACCACCGTGTTTGATTTAACATCACTTAAAATCCGGGGACACCATACTAATTTTCTCTAAAAATTAAGATAATTAGAGACAGCACCCTATTTGTTCTATATGCACTTGAACTCGATTTAAAAACAATATAAAAGTAATTAATACGTGCCGACATAAATAATTGCGCGTTTTGATTCTGTTAGCTCGAACCATATAGAAGATGTGTGATTTATGTCTAATCCCAAGAATAGTCCTTTAGATAATTTGCAGAATGAAATCGCAAGAGAAAAATTTTCTGCCCTCCGCAGGATTACAGAGAATCTCTCTAGTTGCTTGAAAGAATTGGATACAATGAATCGCAGGATCGACGAAGCCATTGGAAAGAACCTCTCTCGTCAAGAAATTAACAAAATGATTAAGACTTTTAACAGTATAAGGGAGGATGCCGAAGAATGGCGGTATTATCTGACCGTGACTCGCGAAGCATCCGGTCTTTTTCACAGCAACCTAAAAGCTGATGTTTACAAGATTCCCCCGCGAAAGAAGCCTATAATCAAATCCGAAAAATAATAAAACCAGGGACAACATAATATTTTTTTCAAAATATTAGGATATTAGTGACAGCGCCCTGTTTCCCCTTTGAAAGAAATATTGGATTCCCGCCGAAGTAACATCCCGCAGGGAACCCCGGCGAATGACACGAGGGTTAGAACTTTCCGTCAAATACCTCAGCGAATTTTTCGTGTTCATTTCTTCGAAGATTTTTCAGGATGGTCAGGACATTTTTTCTTCGGCGCTGTCCCTTTGACGTAGGCTTCACGTATTTTTTGGGGACACGAAGCCGTGGCAAGATATCCGGTCTTGTGATCTATCACTGCTGTTTCTATTCCCTTGGGCGGATTTATGGCCAGCGGTCCGGATTGAGAATATATGGATCGCAGGAATCGTGTCCAGATATGAAGGGCTCCCTGGGCTCCGGTCATACCGGTATCTGCTCCCGAATCATACCCCACCCACACTGCGCAAACGACATCCCGGGTAAACCCTACGAACCAGGAGTCCTTGTTGCCGTTCGTTGTTCCGGTTTTTCCCGATGCCGGAAAATTAATATTCAGTGACTTTGCCTCTTGTGCCGTACCACGCTCCAGTACACCCTCCATTGCATATCCGGCAAGATAGGTCACCTGCGGATCAAACGCCTGTTTGCTGTTGAGTTTTCTGGCTATGATTTTATCTCCTTTTGCCGTTGTTACCGAAAAAAGCGGAAATCGTTCATAGCGGATACCGCCTGAAGCTATTGTTGCATAGGCATAGGCCAGTTCCAGAGGCGTGACTTCGAAGCTTCCCAACGCCATGGAAGGAACAGGTAAAAGAGGGCTCATGATACCGGCCAGACGAGCGGTGTTGAGTACTTCTTTGAAGCCGACTTCACTAGCCAACCTTGTTGTGGCCGTGTTTACAGAATCCTCTATTGCTTTGCGAATCGTGATTTTTCCATACGTCTTGTCTTCGAAATTCGACGGGCTCCACATTCCTTCAGGTGTAGGAATCGATATCGGCTCACCGGACACCATTGTGGAAAGAGTTCTGTTCCCCCCGGAAAGCGCCGCGAGAAGAACAAAAGGTTTGAAAGCGCTTCCCGGTTGTCGTTTCGCATCTATTGCTCTGTTGAACCGGGTTTGCCCGTAGCTTCGTCCGCCGACCATAGCCACCAATTCTCCTGTTCTCGGGTCAACGGCAATCAATGCGGCCTGCAGCGGCTCACCGGCAGGTATGGCCTTTTGGTCAAGCTCTTCCAGTCCCCGGGCGACTGCCTCTTCCGCAATAACCTGCAAAACGGAATCAAGGGTTGTGTAGTAAGAGTAACCGGGATGGTAGAATTTTTCAGTCCCCAGTTCTTCTTTGGTGATCCGCTGTATGTAATCAATAAAATACGAGCCTACGTTAGCAAGGCCACTTCTTGATTGGATTCGTATCGGCGCGTTTGATGCCCGGCGAAACTCTTTTTCCGTAATCATGTCCCGTTTTTGCATTTTGGACAGGACTATATTACGACGCTCTTTTGCCGCATCAAGATTCCTGAAGGGAACACGTCGGTTCGGAGAATCGATTATCCCGGCAAGCAGCGACGCCTCTTCCAGGGAAAGGTTTTTCGCTCGCTTCGAGAAATAGAAATTTGCCGCTTCTTCAACGCCGTAAATCCCCCGGGAGCCCGCTTGCCCTAAATAAATTTTATCAAGATACATCTCCAGTATCTCTTTTTTGGAGTAGCGCAACTCAATAGCCAGGGCCAGTTCTGTCGCACGTAGTTTGCGCGCAAAGGTCTTCCGGGGAGGAAGGAATAAGTCTTTCGCCAGTTGTTGAGTAATTGTGTAATCACAACCGATTACAGGGATATCAAATCCGAAGTGAGAATAAAAGCGTGGATCTTCAGTAGCTATTACCGCATTTTGCAGATATGAGGAAACACCGGCGAGAGTAACCGGATGCCGGGATTCAAGCGTCTGACCAATGCGGCTGATTTCTTGCGGTTCCAATTGGATCGATTCCAATTGTTTACCTGTTGAGGAAGTAATCGTTGTGACCCGGTTGTCGTGAATAGCTATATCGACCGGCGCGTCCTCGTTAACTCTCTTTTCGATTCCTTTGCTACGCAGGAATATCCGGATATGCGCCTTCTCTTCGGAAAATGTTCCGGCCGTCGATGGCCTTCCTCTGACTTTTTTGTAAGAGAGTTTGTTAAGTCGCTCGTTAAAGCGGATGTTTCCCAGATGATCACCTTTACGAATTTCCAGGGGACGTCCGTAAAATATAGAGGGGGATTTATCATTGTTCTCGGCAACTTTTTTACCTACTTCAATGTACAAATAGCCGATACGAAGAATCAGGGCAGAGAGCAGGACACCCGCCAGAAACAAAACTATAAACAAAAAAAGGTGACGACGAATCAACGTACCCTCCCGATGACTTTAAATTTCCGCCAATAGACATCATGTTTAGAGAGTTTCGTCAAGTACCAAGGAACCCTTCGCTTTGCATGTGCCGCGTCGCTTCGCTTCGGGGAAGGAGTTCACTACTCCGCGTCGCTTCGCTCCTGGGATAGTTCGCCTTACGCTTCGAGCGGCATCCCGACGCGTCGGGATTTGCTCTCAGCTTGGCTCACTACATTTGCTTAAATAAATGTAAATATTGACGGCTGACGGTGAGGTCATCTGATCTGTTTTTAAGTTTCAGGATGCCGCGGCCGGTGAAAGAACGTCCGACATTTTCAATTCTGGATACATTGACAATTGTGCCGCGATGGATTTGCCAGAACTTTTGCGGATCAAGCTCCTGGCTTAATTCTTTAATACTTTTTTTGATCAGCGCTTCCCCCTGGGCAGTTTTCACAAAAGTATATTTATCTCCTGCCTGAAAATAATCAACTTCTTCAACAGGGATTATGCGGACACTTTCTTTGTGTTGCGTTTTAATCCATTGCAGATACCGATATCCTGCTTTGGTATTTTCCTGCAAATTGGCAAGAACCTGTGTAATAATCTGGGCAAGGTCCGGTGGTGGTTCAGGGGATGATTGAAGCTGTTTTTTCAGACGGTTTATGGTTTGCAGTAATCGTTCTTTTGTAACCGGTTTTATCAGATAATCCACAGCTTCGCGCTCAAATGCCTCGACGGCATATTGATCAAAAGCTGTGATAAATACAATCCGGCAAATGCCGGCGATATTTTTAGCTACATCCAGGCCGGAAAGCCCGGGCATTTTAATATCCAGAAAAACTATATGCGGAGCAAAAGCATCGACCATCTTCAGAGCTTCCTTGCCGTTGGCTGCCTCGCCGCAAATCTCCAACTGCGGCCAGGTTTCGACAAGCATTTTTTTGAGATAAGTTCTCAGTTCTTTCTCATCATCAACAATAATGGCTTTATAATTCACTTACCGGCACCTCTATTGTTGCCCGAACACCATGAGGTTTGTTTTCTTCTATTATCAATCGTCCTTTTTCTCCGAAAAGCAAACTAAGACGTTCCCTCACATTAGTAATACCCAAACCGGGTTTATCTAAATCAGAAAATCCCAGGCCGGTATCCGCAACTTCTATTTTTAAAAGATTATTTTCCTCAATTGCCCTGATGACGATTTCTCCCCCTTCCACTTTTGGTTCCAATCCATGTTTAATGGCATTTTCGACCAGCGGCTGCAACAGCATTGGCGGGAAAGAATGTTGCCAAAGATTATCCGGAACGTCAATCTTATAATTCAGGCGCTCGTCCATTCTGATTTTATGAATATCGAGGTAGGCTTTGATCATGGACATTTCTTGAGATAGCGTAGTTTTTTCCGGCAAAGTTCGGGATAAAGAGGTGCGCAGATATTTAGTCAAATCCAGGAGCATTGATTTGCCCGTGTCCGGCTTAGTATCAATCAGACTCAAAATATTGGAAAGGGTATTAAACAAAAAATGCGGCTCTATCTGCGCTTGCAACACTTTAAGATTAGCTGAAAGATTTTCTTTTTCCATGTCTGTGCGTCGGGTTTTTTCCCGGGCGATCATTTCGCTGCGATATTTCAATCTGATTTTTGTCAAGAAAAAATAAACACCGAAAAAGCTAAAGAGCAAACCGCCTATAATCATCTGCAGGCCTAGACCATTTGCCTGCAAGTCCAGGACGATATTAAAGAAATACTGCAGGATAAAAATACAAATTTGCAGACCGATTAACACCGCACAGCAAACGTCTATGACGACAATAAACAAAAGTAATTCCCACGTACGCGGCCTGATGATCATTAACGACCAAAAGACAATTGAAGTAACAGTGATACCGAATGATTGCGACGCGACAAAATTGATCAGAAAGTTTCTAATGGGGCCGATTATGGTAACAGCAATGGCAAGCACAGTGCAGTTTATAATCACATAAATAAAATCTATTACATCATTTTTGATATTCGACCAATATTTAAAAATATATTTAGTTTCGTATTGCTGTTCCATAATAATGTTGCCTATGAATAAATCTTGTATTTCTATGCATGTTTTTTAATTGCCGGATAGCTGAATGATTTTTCTTTCCTGCATCAGCGGTAACGGCAAAATTAAGCCGCCAGATGCGAAATGCCCGCGTCCATTTTTACAGTATCATAATTAGTCATTATGAACTAAATGATAATTTGGGCCCCAAAAACTCAACACAACTTTTCAATGTTGCCAGCTTGGGATAATCTTCCTGAAGAACTTCAATTTTATGTCTCTTCTTTAATTCCATCACAATATCCAGAAAATCCATTGAATCCAAATCAAGCTGCTCTCTTAGCTTTATATTGTCATCAATGTTCGAAAGATCTTCATCTACTGCGATATCGGCGATGATATCAATAATTTTTTTTCTTATTGTTTGATAGTCCATGTTTATACCTCCTGCCTCCTAGTGTAATTTTTATTTTCTTTGATATTCCGCATTATTTAAATGAGTAACTTTTCACCCGCTGGGCGATAAGGTTTTCAAAATCCCTGGCATTTTTAAAAGAGCTCAATTCTTTAGCGAGCCTGTCCCGAAGCACGTTGTCTGTCCACAACTTTTTCCGCAGAGACACATTTGTAAGAATGATTTCGGCAAGTTTTTTGTCTTTTATAAATCATGAACACCACCCTGCATATTTTAGTTGAATTTTGTATCTGCGCTTGTATGTATCTTTTAAAATCTTTGCAGAAATGCGTAAACCGGTAATTGGTCATGCTCCTACATGAGGCTTTGCAGTTTCATCAGCAAAACCATGTCGCCGGAGAACTTTAGTTTTCCTTTCATGAACAACGCAGGACCTGTGGTCGACTTGTTCATCATATCCAGGCCGTCGAGCATATCGAGATTAACGGTTACAGCAGGGCTTTCCTCGCCATTAAAGATTAACCTGAGGGGAAGATTGCTCCCATCTTTCTTCCTCAGATTTATGTTTACCGTGCCATTCACGGACATAAAGGCTTTGTAACGCTTGGCATCGATGAACAAGGTTGGATCACCGGTGAAATCGTCAGCTAACTCGTTGAATTTGCCGGTAACGGCATCACGCCAATCTTTTTCGGAAACGATAAGGGTAAAATTAGGTTTTTCAGTCGACCCTTTAATCACCTCCAGATCCTTCCCGTTCTTGAACGTTACGGAATAAACCTTGTCTTCGATGTCGAATTGCATCTTAAAATCCCTGCCGGCCAGGAATGAGAAGTCCATGACGCTGAACAGTTCGTTCATTTGGCTGAACTGATCCGGAACAAATTTGGTAAAGAACTCATCAACGCTAATGTCTTCCGGTGCCTTGGGTATAATAGATTGCCACATATCTTTTCCTTGGTACTATAGTAAAAAAATAACATTTCTTTTAAGCATAAAACCCGCACGCATGTCATACCGGTTGAGGCCGGTATCCAGCAGCATTATCAGGTATTTCCCGGATCCCGGCCTTTACCGATATAATGGGTGGAGGATTATTGTAAATGTCTCATAGAGATTAGATATTGCAAAGCGCCCAGCGACGGATAGTCAGACAAGGCGACAAAAAGGTAATAATCAGGAGTAAAGTGTCGAATATTGACAATGAATCCCATGCCTATAAACTATATTTATTCAGAAATTCGGGCAAACTATACTAGTTTTCCTAAACATTAGGATATTTAGAAAGTGTGATTAAATCAGGTCCAAATTTTTATTCTTGACAATAGGACGTTCGTCCTATATACAGTTTCCATGAAGAAAAGAATAAATATTAATGATGTTGAGCAAAAATTTGCCTCGTTTTTTAAGAAACAGCGACGAATGCCTACCTATTCGGAAATGCTTCCTCTTTTAGGCGTTAAAGCTAAAAGCGCCGCCGAGTACTGGACAAAAAAACTGCTGGATAAAGGCGCTTTGGAAAAGGACACAAAAGGGTTTCTGAAACCCGCGCGGTTGTCTTTCAATCTTCCCCTTGTGGGCAATGTGGCGGCCGGGTTCCCCTCACCGGCAGAAGAAGAACTGAGAGATACAATTTCCTTTGATGAGTATCTCGTCAATAATCCATCATCATCATTTGTTCTTTCCGTTACCGGTGATTCCATGATTGGCGAAGGGATAAAAGAAAAAGATCTGGTTATCGTGGAGCGAGGAAGGGAGCCCAAAAACGGGGACATCATTCTGGCGGAAGTGGATGGTCACTGGACAATGAAATATTTTCGCAAAAGGGGGAAAAAGATAACTCTGGAAGCGGCTAACCCGAAGTATCCGCCGATCAGTCCGCAGGAAGAATTACGCATTGCCGGAGTGATCACGGCAGTGGTGAGGAAATACCATAAGTAAAAATGCTTTTTGTCATTCCGGCGAAGAGACTGTGTCGTAATAAGAAATATAACCATTTAGTGTCCTCCGCTGGCGGAGGTGTCCCGATGCAGTATCGGGACGGAGGTGGATAAAACTCACGTAATACGTAACTGGCCAATATAACGTATGTTTAAAAAAAACTTCCACCCCCTCCCCCCGCCAGCGGGGGACATAGCCAATATTGTCCATTACGACACAGTATCGGGGGCCGGAATCCAGACTTCATTTAGGTTATTCGTTTTTGAAAATTTGGTCTCACAATAAAGCAAGATTTATATGAGGAGATTGAAAATGATTCAGCCTGAAATTAATCATGCAGCATTTTTCAAGGAAAAACCTGCGACGGCAACCGCTCCGGCAATAAGAATCGTTATGCCGATGCCAACAACTGACAACAAGCCGAAACTCCTTACTCAACTTAGTCAGGCAATGCGTTCAAGGCATTACAGCCGGAGCACTGAAGCCACCTGTATAAATCGGAATCGAAAAAGTTTAAATTATGCTTTAAATGGTTGATTTTATTTATGGTGACTGATAATAATTCAAATATAAAAAAACTATTTATACAGAAAGCAACTGTCTGTGTTTACAGATTTATACAGACTGTATAAACATTGTTGGGCTAAATTTTGGAGATAATGTCAAATGCAAATTATGAATATTTTACAGGTTAGTGCATTAGTCATATTAACTATCATAAACCTTGTATGTTGCGGACCTTCTTCCGAGCAATCTGCTGCCTCAAAAAATATAACTAGGAGTCTAACCAAGGAAGCATCTGAATCATTTTCAGAAAAATCAATATCTCAACCATCGACAACAGAAATTGTTGCTGCTGTCAAACAACTAGTTTTTGAAAATAGTCAAAACGTTCGTGTTGCTTCAGTAAAAGATATCAAGATAGCGCTTGACCGAAGCGGTCAATGGTGGGTTTCAGCTGTTGTTGTACCGGATGTCTCTGACAATACCGACGATGCTGTTATTTTTATGTTTAAGGGTGGCAAGAACTGGAAGCTCATTGACTTGGGTACAGGTGTCGTCCCACAAAAACTACATATACCAGAAGAAGTGCGTGGGAACCTTCATCAATAATATACCCAACAAAAGCAATACAGCCGATCGCAAGGCTCGCGCCTTGATCCAGCTGATTTTTTCGTTCGGTGATAAAGCTATATGGAATTAAGAGAACTGGGTTTCGACCAATGGTTTGAAATGTACAGCAATGAATTAAAGCAGGAGGGCTGTGGCTTTGCCCGCATTTCCGCCGTTAACCGCGGCTCATACCTCATAAAAAATGGGGAGAGAGAGGTCCCGGCTGAGCTCACAGGGAAGCTTTCCTATCAAATTGAGAGCCCCGTCAACCTGCCGTGCGTCGGAGATTGGGTGACGGCGCAGTATTACAACAATGACACTGCCGCTATCATCCACCGGGTGTTTCCTCGAAAGACATTCCTGCGGCGCAAGACCGCAGGTGAAAACATCGATTTTCAGATGGTTGCAGCCAATATAGATACAGCTTTTATTGTTCAGTCATGCCATTTCGACTTTAACCC
Source organism: Deltaproteobacteria bacterium HGW-Deltaproteobacteria-2 (assembly GCA_002840505.1). NCBI lineage: Bacteria > Deltaproteobacteria > Deltaproteobacteria bacterium HGW-Deltaproteobacteria-2. The sequence goes on from PHBC01000001.1 coordinate 76,135, forward strand.
CCACCGCTTGGATCGTTACCTGGTAATGGCGGCAGACGGACATGTTGAGCCGATCATCATACTCACAAAAACGGATTTGATCTCCCCAGATGAGCTGGGTCAGAAGCTTGCGATTATCAGCTCTGTCACCAAAGCCAGAGTGCTTGCTCTCAGCAACATCACCAGTATCGGGTTTGACGAGTTCCGTCAGACGCTCTTCCCGGGAAGGACATACTGTCTGCTCGGCTCATCTGGTGTCGGGAAGACGACTATCATCAACCGTCTCATGGGCCGGGAAGTTTTTGACACAAAAGCCGTCAGCGGTACGGGAGAAGGCACCCATACGACTTCCCGGCGGCAGCTCATCGTTCTCAGCCAGGGCGCGATGCTGGTTGATACGCCTGGCATGCGGGAGCTGGGCCTTGTCGGGGCTGGCGATGGAGTGGACATGGGTTTCGAAGAATTTGTCGGGCTCTCAGCAAACTGCCGATATGCGAATTGCAGCCACGAGAACGAGCCGGGCTGTGCAGTCCGGGCCGCTATCGAAAAAGGCGAGCTGAGCGAAGACCGCTATGCTAGTTATATGAAGCTCAAGAAGGAGTCTGAGTACTACGGAATGTCATACTTGGAAAAACGAAAGAAGGACAAATCCTTCGGACGATTCATCAAATCGGTAAAAAAACAGCTGAAGGACTGAAATGCGAGCACCAAACCAGCAAATCCAGCTGTCGGCTTACAACCGCCGCTGATCTGCACGTTAATGGCTAATACCGTCAAAGACCATTTGTAATTGAAAGTTTCCAGAATTTTTTAATTTTTTAATTTAAACTTTTAGCATATCTTATGTACCAACAATTATTCTCTCTTTCTTCCTGGCCGCGCGCGATTGCGCACATCGACGGCGACGCTTTTTTCACTTCCTGCGAAGAAGCAATCCATCCCGAACTTAGAGGTAAAGCACTGATTACCGGCGGTGAGCGCGGCATTGTCGCCTGCGCCAGCTATCCGGCCAAAAAATTAGGCATCAAACGCGGCGTTCCTCTGCATGAAGCACGCAAAATTTGTCCGGGATTAATTGTCCTTCCATCGGATTACGAAACCTACAGTTTATTTTCACAGCGAATGTTCAGCATCATGCGGCGTTTTACGCCTGACGTGGAAGAATATTCCATTGATGAAGCTTTTGCCGATATTACCGGCATGCGCCGCGCCCTGCGTTCGTCCTATGAAGAAATTGTTCTTAAAATGAAAAAGGAAATTGAAAGAGAATTAGGCATAACTGTTTCGGTGGGATTGAGTATCACCAAAGTGCTGGCCAAAGTCGCTTCCAAACACCGGAAACCATCAGGTGTGACAATAATCAAAGGAAGGGAAATTGCCGGATATCTCTGCGATCTTCCCGTGGAGAAAATCTGGGGCATAGGCAATGCCACAACCAACTATCTGGCCAAAATGGGTATTCGCTACGCTCTGGAGTTTGCGCAATTGCCGGGGGAAAAAGTGAGAGAAAAATTTACCAAGCCCGGTGTGGAAATCTGGCAGGAGCTGCGCGGAGAATCGGTTTATCCTGTTGCTACGGAAGAAAAAAGCTCTTACGCTTCGATCAGCAAAACAAAAACTTTCGCGCCGCCGACTTCCAATGCCGAGTATCTGTTCGCCCATCTTATGCGCAATATGGAATCCGCTTGTATCAAGGCCAGACGCTATTCGCTGGCACCGAATAAAATTGTTGTTTTTCTCAAAAAAAATGATTTCGGCACATCCGGCAGCGAAGCAACGCTCTCACGCCCTTGTGCTTTCCCGCTCGAGTTTTCGGGCGTCATTCATGATCTTTTTGATTCCTGCTATTCACCAAAAGATATTTATCGCGCCACCGGAGTTGTTCTTCTTGATCTGGAGCCGGACGCCAGTATTCAATACTCTCTTTTTGATAATCCCCTGCAGGCGGAAAAGATAAGAAGCCTCTACAATGTCGCCGATGAATTAGGGCGAAAATTCGGTAAACATACTTTGCATCTGGGAAGTTCTTATCCGATTGACAAAATGGGCAAAGGCCGCAGAGGCTCTCCCACCGTCCGTGAACAAACTCAGCTTAAAGGCGAAACACAGCGCCGTCATTTAGGCCTGCCGTTGTTGCACGTAAAAACATAATTGAAGATTTCATGTTTTGGCTATGTCAGTTGTTCGAAATACGAATTCGTTACACTGTCCAGAAGTTGTAGTGCGGTTGCCTTGATCACAACTATTTGAGCGTCAGGACTTATGAAAAAATCCTTCAAATCGGGATGTTTTTTGAGCAGAGCTTTTCGAATCTCTGCTATTTTTTTATCATTCTCAACAGCCTGAACAACACCCGTTACCGTCAGTGCCCTGGTTTTGCCCTTAGGGTCTGTGTCTCTCGTATCGATCAGCAGGCTGACGGTCGGATTGGCCATAAGGTTGTGGTACTTCTTCGTGTCTTTGAGGGTTGCCATGTAGATTTCACGGCACTCGTTGTCCGTCGCATATGACATCAGAGAACAGTGTGGAGCTCCGTCCGCAACGGTGGCCATCACGCATACTTTGTTTTCCGAAATAATTTTTTTAATGTCGCCGCGCATATCAATCCCTAGTAACTTGGACGAGGTATCTTTATTAATTTTTTAATCTTTCCTGTTTGACTTTTATTTTCTTCATCCGGCCCGGTTTGTTTATCTTCATCTTCAATTTGCTGCTGCTGGCTTGTATTTACATCGTCTCCTGACGTATTTTTGCATTTTGCATCTTGCGGAGGATTATCTGTAAAAAAAATGTTCCCATCCGTGCCTACACAATTATAAAGCTCCGCCGAATTAGCTGCCGTTATCAGAGCAAAGAATACGCACAATGTAAAAATTATTTGTTTCATTGTGTTTCCTCGTTTATGAAAATATTTTCGAATTATTAAGAATAATATGTGACGTTATATGTTTATTTTATATCACAATTCCCGTCTGAAATCTACAATGAAAGAAAAACTTGATCCCGGCTTGCAAGACTGTGTCACAATAATAAATATAGCCATTTAATGTCCTCCGTTGGCGGAGGTGTCCCGATGAATCATCGGGACGGAGGTGGACAAAATTCAATGTGTAGCTTATCAATATTACGTATGTTTCAAAAACCTTCCACCCCCTGCCCCCGCCAGCGGGGGACATTACTCATTACGCACAATCAATATTTGCAATTGCGACACAGTCTCCTGCACCGGGATGACATATTTGCAGGTAATTACAGGGAGCTAAACTGCTTTTTATGAAGGTGTATTGTTCTTACGCAACAGATCGGCAAACTGTTCAGGCGCAACGGGCTTACTGAAATAAAAACCCTGCATCTCGTCACAAACGTGTTCCCGCAGGAATTCATCTTGAGACATCGTTTCCACGCCTTCGGCGACAACATTAAGACTTAGAGTCTTGCCCATGGCAATGATGGCTTCAATAATCGCTTTGTCTTCAGAATTTTGCGAAAGGTTGCGAATGAACGACCTGTCCACCTTGAGTGTGTCGATAGGGAATTGTTTGATTTGAGCGAGAGAAGAATATCCCGTGCCGAAATCATCAAGAGCAAGCCGCACGCCCATGTTCTTTATTTTGGTCAGTACCTCAATCAGATGATCAGGCTTGTACATTACCATGCTTTCAGTGATTTCCAGTTCCAAAAGATTCGATGGCATGCCGGAATCATCCAACGCGGCTTTAATATCTTCTAATAGTTTATCATCCATGAGTTGACGAAGCGATAAATTTACTGCCACACGAACAGGTGGCAGGCCCTGGCTTTGCCAGGCAACATTTTGGGCGCAGGCGGTCTTCATTACCCATCTGCCAATGGGCACGATCAGTCCTGTCTCTTCGGCTACCGGAATGAACTGTGTGGGAGTTACTGAACCAAGGATAGAATTCTTCCAGCGCAGCAGGGCTTCCACACCCGTAATCGCGCCGGTTTTGAGGTCCATCTTGGCCTGATATTCTAAATATAACTCATTGCGCTCCAGCGCCTTACGCAGGTTTGTTTCGATAGAAAGTCGTTCAAATGCCTGCGACTGAGTATTTTGAGAATAAAACTGGACGTTATTTTTACCTTCTTCTTTGGCAAAGTACATGGCCATGTCCGCTTTCTTCAGCAGGGTTAGCTCATCCTCTCCATCTCTGGGGTATATGCTGATGCCGATGCTGGCTGTTACGCGGCATTCTTCACCCAAAATAATCATCGGTTTCATGGCAGTGCTAAGTACTCTTTGGGCTACGACTTTAACCTGACTCAAGTCGGTTATTTCCTCGATGAGTATAATGAATTCATCTCCTCCCAGACGACCGACAACATCATTCCTTTCTTGTGGACGACCGACAACATCTACTGCCCGCAGCGATTGTCTGAAACGTTTGGCCATCTCTGTTAACAGTTCGTCGCCAGCATCGTGCCCCATGGTATCATTAATGATTTTGAATCTGTCCAGATCGATGAACAAGATGGCAAACTGCCGCTCATGGCGCCTTGAGGACTCAATTGCCTGATTCAACAATTGGCTGAACATCATGCGGTTGGGTAGTCCTGTCAGAACGTCGTGTGTGGCCAGATATTGAATCCGCTCTTCGGCGTGTTTGCGCTCAGTAATATCCCGGCTTACACCCAGAATACCAACCGTTTTCTTATTTTTATCTCCAACAAAGGAAAACTTTGTTTCCGTCCATACGGTAGTTCCGTCTTTGCGCTCGACTTCCAGTTGAAGCGTCCGGTCTATCAAATCTTTCCCTGATTTTTCCAGTGCCATAATCCCGTATAATGCCCTGATAGCCGTATCCCGGGATGAAACTGCAAAGGAATCGTACAGTGTCTGTTTCATCACTTCTTCCGGTTCGTACCCCCTCAGGGTTTTTACGGAAGGGCTGACATAGGTATAATTCAGATTCATATCCAAAACAAAAATTACATCCTTGATGTTGTTCGTCAGCCGCTCGATGGTGGTAAGAGCATTGGAAACACTGGTTCTGAGGTTGGTAATATATCCGCCAATCACAGCAAACCATGGGAGAATAAACGCGAGGACTACGATGTTGAATATTTCCACATTCTTATTAATATATTCAGGATGAGTCTCGTAAAGTAGTAAAATTATGGCGGAATAATTAACAAAAGCAAAAGCCGACAGAAAAAGAAACTGCCGGATTCTCAATCTGAAAAATCCGAACACAAGCACAACCATATAAACAAGAAGAACCCCGCTTCTGGCCTCATAGGCGTAATACACAACCACCATAATCCAGAAGGTGGCTATCAACATCTGGAGAAGGGTCAGGCTCGGATCTTTAAACTTTTTGTTTAACCCGGTTCTGAATATTACATACAGCAGGATATTTAAGAGAAAACTTGCTGAGACGCCGGCCACCAGAATCCTTAGCGGCACAGTTGTCAGTTCCAGTGAATAACCGATGAAACAAATAGCACTCCATATTATATATGCGCCGCAGGCCATGAGAAAGCGTTTGATTCTCAAAGTCTGATCGAAATCTTTTTTAGGGAACAGACCAAACACAGATAATATCCTTAAGTAGAATCGAAAAATCATCTATGGTGATTTGCCATCATATACATACATTAAAATTCGTCAAGTGAAGATTTTTGAGCATAAAAAAGCACTCCGGCGTGATTTCTCACACACGGAGTGCTCATTGTTTTTAGTTTTCGACGAAAACTAGATAGCTCTGACGTTTGTTGCTTCCTGGCCTTTTTTGCCCTGAGCAACATCAAAACTTACGCGCTGGCCTTCATTTAACGTCTTGAAACCGTCGCCCTGAATCGAACTGAAATGTACAAATACATCGCCGCCCTCTTCATTCTCGATGAAGCCGAAGCCCTTGCTTTCGTTGAACCACTTTACTTTACCTTCTGACATAATGCTTATCCTCCTTTCATAAATTTTTAAAAGTCGAATCAGCACGATGATAGAACTAAAAAAGCCACCAAGACTCTAAAGTACTGGTGGCTAACCTATGTGCTTCAAAATGTCTAAATTCAACTCTTTCCTTCGCATCTTTATTTCTAAATATCCGAAGTTGACGCTATACTACGGCAATAGCGGATAATAGTCAAGGTTTATTTGCTAAGATATTGGTTTTTAAGAAAAATATTGATAAGATATATCCGGCTTCCTCATATAAAGCAGGACGTTACAGTGTTTATGCTTTCGAAGAATATATTTTTATATTTAAGATAAAGAAAGCTTTTTATCAATTTTATCGGGGAATATTATTGGGGGTGGGATTGATCAGACTGCAAGCCACAAGAAATGATTCAACTTCTTTAAAAACATTGCCGGCGATTTTGCCGCGAACAATTCCATGCATATTATAATCAATCCAAGCAAAATATTTTTTTCCCGTTCCCAGAAGATTAAATATCGCGGGACCACTTTGCGGCGCTACTTTCGGGTCATTTTTCGCCTGAATCACCAGCGCCGGAATATTAATATCAGGAAGCGATTTGCGTACTTTTCTCATCAATTTTTTTACCTGAACAAAGGCGCTGACCGGACAGAGAAGATAGTTGATGTGAGGATTATCCGCATTGTTTTTCATAAACTCCACCGCAAGATTACCCATGCCAAAATGATTACAAACATGATTAAACGCGTTCAAAGCTTCAGCAAACCTCGATGAAAAGCTTTTAAATTTTAACGGCGCGCTGACAGCAATCACTGCTTCAAAATCACGTGGTTTCATAATAACGGATTGCAAAGCAAGACCCGCTCCGGTGGAAAAACCGGCTATTAGAATTTTTTTACAACATTTTTTTAGAATAGCGTGGCCGCTATCAACCGAATTAAGCCAGTCATGATAGTTGCGATTGGAGAGATCTTTGGAGGATGTCCCGTGACCTGAAAGTCTGGGAACATATACAGTTAAACCTTTTTCGTGCAGAAACTGCGCCCACTCCCTTACTTCCTCCGGCGCGGCCATCAGTCCGTGAATAAGGAGAACACCGATATCAGACCCGGGAGAGCGCAATAGAAATGGCATTCCTATATCCTGAGGTTTGCTTTCCCCCGCAGAATAATTATTTTTATACTCTCTTATAAATAACTCCGACTCGGCTGCCAGAAGCATATCCATCGCCTTGCCGGTTTTTGTAGAATCAAGTGTTGCGTTCATTATTGTTGAAGCTCCAATTGAATGAGACTCGCCGATAATGAGCCCCAAGCTTCAGTAACAAAGTGTACTGAAGTTTGCCGAACGAATTACACCGCATAAGCCGGTATTTAATACCTCGTAGCTTACTGCGGAACTTGTTTCCAAAGTTTGCTTTGTGATTAATACGCGTGATTTATGCGCCCAACTGGGAATAAACTCCGTAAATCATGGCGTAATGGAGCACTCCGCCAATCAGGACCATGATATGAAAGAGTTCATGGAAACTGAAAATACCCGGAATCATTTTTGGTTTTTTGATAGCGTAAATAATACCCCCTATTGTAAAAGCAGCAGCACCGGAAAGCATTAGGACACTTTGAGAGATGGACATATTGGAAAGCATCTGTTTGATTGTGAAAATCCCTGACCAGCCCATGAATAGATATATAACTGCGTATAGTTTTCGGGGAGCTCTCGGGAAAAAAATCTGGGATATTACTCCGACACCTACGAGACTCCACTGGAAAGCAATCATTGACCATTTGTATGGGCCATCCAGGCAAAAATAACATACCGGAGTAAAAGTTCCCGCAATCATGAAAAATATTGCCAGACGATCCATTCTTCTCCAGAACGACAGCTCGTTTTCTTTCTTTTTGAAGGCATGATACAGAGAACTTGCTGAAAAAAGAAAAACAATAGAAATTCCATATATAAGAGCAGTAACCAGACCGGAGGCCGAGTAGTCTGCGACCAGTACTAAAAATACAGTGCCAACTAACGCCGCGATGGCGCCAGCCAGATGAGAATAGAAGTTAAATGATTCCTGTTTTCTTATAGGCATGGTTATTCCTTTTATTTTTAATTGTTATTTGCCATCGAGGGGATTATTATGGATACGATAGAAGGAATGCCATAACTTTACCCGAGCAAGTAGTTTCTAACACATTTTAACTCAGAATTCTTTAATTTTTTATTTATATCAATGATATTATACATTTGGCACACATCCGAGCCCATTTTACAATCTCCTTTTTATCACTCGCAAACACCGAGGCAGATCTTTTTTACTTTGACGTTGGGAATAATTTGTTATAAAAATTTTGAGACGAGAGGGCCGTTATGATTGTTACTGTTGTAAATGTTGTTGTTAAACCGGAAAATATTGAGCAGTTTATCGAAGCAACGATAGAAAATCATCAAAATTCAATCAAAGAAAAAGGGAATCTCCGGTTTGATTTCTTACAGCACCGGGATAACCCTTCGGCATTTACTTTGTACGAAGCATATGAATCCGACGAGGTTGCTGCCGCGCATAAAAAAACAGCTCATTATTTAAAGTGGCGGGATGCCGTTGAGTCCTGGATGGCTAAGCCGCGCCAAGGAATCGCCCATAATGTTTTGGCTCCTATGGAAAAATCTGCGTGGAATCGATAAGCGCTTTCAACATTATCCTTGGTCGATATTTCTCCGGAATAACCAGCTTAAATTAAATTTTTCCTCTGCATCCACTTTTTTATTATGGGTCTCATAATTGTCTTCATATTTATCATGCCGGAGAAAGCGGGCATTCAGAAATTATCAAACCTTGGTTCCCGGCCTTAGCCGGAAAGACGACTGAAGAGATAACAGCTTTAGATGCGTATACTATTTTGGAACAGTTAATACGAAAGTTTTTTTGCGTCTTCCGGATATTTAAATTTAAATATCCGGAAGGTAAATATTTCTTGACAAGATATTATTTAGGATTTAAATAGTCCTATATGCTGAAGATAAGCAGGAAAACAGAATATGCAATAAGAGGCATGATTTATCTGGCCGGACAGCCACGTGACCAATTTGTCATGATTAAAGAAATAACCAAAGCAACAAAAACATCTCCTGTATTTATGACAAAAATATTTCAGTTATTAAACAGCGCAAATCTGGTTGTGTCCTCAAGAGGGGCCTCCGGAGGATTAAGATTAAGTAGAAAGCCGGAGCATATTACACTCCGGGATATTGTGGAAGCGATCGAAGGTCCGGTCATCATGAATCTTTGCGTGCTCGATAACAAATCATGCGGCTTTTCCAACGCTTGTTCGGCGCACATTGTCTGGGGAAAAATAAAGGATTCAATAAACGGCATGTTAGAAGAAGTCACACTGAAAGATATTGCGGCAGTTCCTTAAGGCTTCGGATATTTTTTTGTTTAATAACAGGATTAAAATAGTCCTGTATAAATATAAAATAATTGATTATCGAAGGGAGGATATCGGGATGGATGTTTTGACTTTAAGCAGGTTGCAGTTCGCCATCACCAGCGCTTTTCACTTTATATTTGTGCCGCTGACGCTTGGTTTATCCGTACTTATTGCATATATGGAATGGCAATATGTAAAAACGAATGACGACATATGGCTCAGAATGTCGAAATTCTGGGGTAAATTATTCCTGATTAATTTTGCGTTGGGAATTGTCACTGGAATAACGATGGAATTTCAGTTTGGGATGAACTGGGCGGAGTACTCAAAATACGTAGGGGATATCTTTGGCGCGCCGCTCGCTGTGGAAGCAACGCTCGCCTTTTTTCTGGAATCGGTATTTATCGGGGTATGGATTTTCGGATGGAACAAAGTCTCTAAAAAGATGCATGCCTGGTCGATAACGATTGTGGCTTTTGCCACCAATCTCTCCGCCTTATGGATATTGCTTGCAAACGGCTGGATGCAGAATCCCGTCGGCGCGAAACTGACACAGATAGCCAACAATCCCCTGATAAACCAGCGGGCGGAAATGGCCGATTTCATGGCCGTGGCGACAAATCCAACCGGCTGGCTGAAGTTTTTCCATACCACTTTTTCCGGATATGTCGTTGCGGCTTTTTTTGTCATGGGAATTTCCGCCTGGCATATTTTGAAAAAAAACGAGTTGCGGTTCTTCAAATTGTCTTTTCAGAAAGCGGCGGTTTTCGGACTTGCCGCGTGTCTGCTCGTCATATTAACCGGTGATTTCCACGGCCGTAATGTCGCGCGGACGCAACCGACGAAACTGGCTGCCATCGAGGCTGTCTGGGAAACACAGAAAGGCGCCGGTCTTTCCATAATTACAATTCCAGATGAGGCCAACCACAGGAACTCGGTGGAGTTTCTGACCATTCCCAAACTCGCAAGTCTGCTGTCCTACGGTGATCCGAATGCGGAGATCAAGGGGTTAAACGATTTTAAGCGGGACGAAATCCCGCCGGTCAGCACGACGTTTTACAGTTTCAGGGCAATGTCGGTTTTGGGATTCGCAATGTTTCTCATTGCTGCCATTGCCGTGTATGTCTCCAGGAGAGGAAATCTTGAAACGTACGGGAGGTTTCTCAAAGTTGTCGTCTGGTCGATACCTCTGCCATACCTGGCCGGACAATTAGGATGGATTGTGGCGGAAGTAGGCCGCCAGCCATGGATCGTTTACGGCATGCTGAAAACAAAGGACGCCGTGTCAACGTCCATTGATGTAACACAGGTGCTTATATCGCTCATTTCTTTTACTTTATTGTACGGATCACTGGGTGTCGTAGACATTTATCTGCTGGCAAAATACAGCAAACAAGGTCCAAGCGGCCGATTATTGAAAAAGGAGGCGTAAAATGGAATATCTGCAAATAACATGGTTCGCGCTCTGGGGATTGCTCTGGGCCGTATATTTCATGCTGGATGGATTCGTTCTCGGAACAGGCATTCTTCACAATTTTATCGGCAAGAACGATAATGAAAAAAAGGTCATCGTCAACACGGTCGGCCCGGTGTGGAACGGCAACGAAGTCTGGCTCATTACCGCGGGCGGCGCTACTTTCGCGGCTTTTCCAACCACCTATGCGCTGATGTTCAGTTATCTTTATACGGCTCTTTTGTTGCTGCTGTTTGCTCTGATTATCCGCGGGGTATCCTTTGAATTCCGGGGAAAGAGCAATGGCCTTCTCTGGAAATCACTATGGGATAAGGGAATACTTGCCGGCAGTTTTCTGCCCGCACTGCTCTTCGGCGTGGCCTTCGGAAATATTTTCAAAGGCCTGCCCATGGATGCAGGCGGATATCACGGTAATTTGCTTTCGCTTCTTAATCCTTACGGATTGGTCACGGGCGCTTTGTTCGTCTGCCTGTTTTTGATGCATGGAGCGCTGTATCTGTCGTTGAAAACAACCGGCGACATCCGCGAAAGAGCAAAAAATATCGTTCCCCCGATATGGTGTGTCCTTTTGGTGGTAGCTGTTGTTTTTCTGGTTTACACTTATTATGCAACCAGACTTTTCGATAATTACTTTTCTTCACCGGTTCTTTTTGCGTTTCCTCTCGTTGCCGTCGCCGGTCTTTGGGGAATCATCGTCTTTTATGCGAAAGGATATCTCTTCAGATCTTTTATGTCTTCCTGTGTCACCATAGTGTTTGTCTGTTTCACTGGAGTAGCCGGACTGTTTCCCAACCTGATTCCCTCCAGCATGGATGTACAATACAGCATGACCATTTATAACTCCTCTTCCAGTTTTCTGACGCTGGCCATCATGACAGTTGTGGCGCTGATATTCGTTCCGATTGTCATTGCGTATAAAATATGGGTGTATCGGTTATTCAGTAAACCGGTAACGATCAATGAGGTGCTTGAAGATACGGAATCTTATTAGAATCTAAAATTATACGCTGCCGTAATAATGCTGAGAATTATTTTTTTAGCATTGGACGGCAGCGTCTGCATAGATGATCTCTAAAATAAATAATTTTTGAACGTATAAAATCTAATGAAGTATGATATAATATTTTAAATTTAGGCGTTTTAATATTATCTTAAATGGAATCAATAAGCTCCCTGAACATAAAAGGTCTGCCCAAAATATATTTTGGCGCAGGTAAATTTTCCGAACTTCATACAATAATCCCTTCTTTTGGTCGTAATGTGCTGATTATTATCGGCGGTGAATCGCTGAAAAAGTCCGGCCGATTCAAGGTGCTGGCCCTGCAGCTTAATCAGGCTCAAATCAAATACAAGGTCGTATCTGTTTGGGATGAACCCACAACAGAAGGTATCGATGCCATTGCCTCTGAATTTCGGAAGATGCCGGTCAACGTTGTTGTCGCCATCGGTGGCGGCAGTGTCATTGATTTTGGTAAAGCTGTTTCCGCCATGCTTGTCGCAGATGGCTCTGTGAAAAATTATCTGGAAGGTGTCGGAACAAAAAAACCATCCGGCACAAAAATCCCGTTTATTGCCGTTCCGACAACCGCCGGTACGGGAAGTGAAGTGACAAAAAATGCCGTTGTCTGCGACCGTAAAGAAGGCTACAAAAAATCTCTCCGGCATGATGCCTATACACCTGATGTCGCCCTTGTCGATCCCGAACTGACACTGACCCTGCCCCGGCATATTACCATCGCCTGCGGACTGGATGCCGTTTCGCAATTGATTGAATCTTACACCTCAATAAATGTGGACGTTTCTACCGATTCACTGGCCTTAAAGGCGCTTTTGGGGGCGTCAGAAAGTCTGCTTCCTCTTGCTCTCGGGCAAAGCAATGATATCTCTCTGCGTTCGAAAATGTCCTATGCAGCGTTGGTTTCGGGAATCAAATTCAGCCGGTCCGGGCTTGGCGCGGTACACGGTATTGCCGGACCAGTGGGCGGACTCTTCCCGATACCGCACGGCATAGCCTGCGGAAAGCTCCTGTTTCCGGTAATGACTTTTGTGATAAAAAAAATTGTTGATGAAAAGAATATCGCCGCCCAAAAGCGCTTTGCCGATATCGGAAAAATATTCACAGGTGAAGCAGGTGGTGACGATATCTTTTATTGTGAGACTCAAATTTCAAAAACGAAGTGCATTGAAATTTGCAAGTCGAACAATCCCGCTATAAGCGGAGGGTATAATAATAATAATGATGATGATTATACCCGTGGCTGCAAACAATTCCTAAGCACTCTGGACAAATGGACACGAACGCTGAAGCTCCCGCAGCTCTCCCGTTTCGGCATGACGGCCGCTCATATGGAAAAAGCCATTGCCCTTGCTGATAGTAAAAACAGCCCGGCCATTCTTTCCAAAGAAGAAATGAAAGTCATTCTGGAAGTCGTCCGGTAATAAATATTACTTCCTTGATTTAACCTAATGGACACCATGGCCCGCCGGAATAACATCCCGCGTATGCGGGACGGGACTGACAAGTGGTCAAGGGCAACTGAACACTGCACAAATTTGTTTCCATGGACAGCGGGTTTTACAAAATTCCAGCGGTGCCTTTTCCCTGATGAGTGCAATCAGCGCCCTTAGCGTTATCTCTTCCCCGTAAAAAATACCTAGCCCTTTTAGTACTTTCGCATCCCATTTTTTGACTTCTTCTTCATTGCCGAAAGGGTTCTCGCAACGGTTATTTTTGCACTCTGGACAATAGTCGCAAAGTTGGTCTGGCCCATCTGTGACGGTAACAATCAAGTCACTTTCCGATTGTGTAAGTTCTTTCATTCTATTTATGGCGCAGGCAAATTCTTCTCCACGCACAATACTCTCCAAAGGCAGAAACCTGCCGCAAAAAATATGATGCGGCCGCAATCTTAATGTTCCCGGATTTTCACTAAAAATCATACGCAATCTTCCTTTTAAATTTCCTTCATGACTTGTCACTTCCTATCATAAATTTTCCTCCAGGGGAAAGAGAACGTTAAAATTTTTCACTAGTTTCTTGACATACATGACAGCTCTTTCTATACTCACTTAAACAAAAAGATACCATCATTTTACGTAAGTGAAATCTGAACTATCTCGCCGCTAAAATGGAGAAGATTTTTATGAGTGATAACCGGTTCGTTGGAACTTGGAAACTGAAATCCGTGATGAAAAAATCATCGGCAGGGACTGTAAGCAAACCCTTTGCGGATTATCCCCTCGGATACATATCCTATATGCCAGACGGTTTCATGCATGCAATCCTGATGAAGTCTGAAAGGAATCCTATCGGTGTGCCCCCGGAAGAGCTCATCGATGCCGCAAGCACGAAAAAGCTGTTTATATCCTGGCGATATATAAAGGCAGGCATAAGGTATTTAAAAGCAATGACATCTTTTGTGTCTTATTGCGGCACTTACGAAATTCGCGAGGACACTGTTGTGCACCGGGCAAAAGCCGCTACGGTTCCCGACTGGATTGGAACTGATCTTTCACGCAAGTTTGTCTTTGGCGAAAATACGCTTACCCTTACAGCCCATGATAATGCGGGAAATGTCATGGACCTGATCTGGGAGCGTGTTTTATGAAACAAAACAAGTTTAAAGAGATTTGATTATGAAAAGATGTCCTCATTGTCGGGAAAGGTTTCAGGATAATGTTTCTGCATGTCTTTACTGTGATGGACCACTTGAAACAATAGAGCCGCTTCGAAAAATAACTCCTGTTAAACAGAATAAAAAAGAACAAAGTGACACAAAAACAGAGAAAAAGTGGAAGGAGTTCTGTATTCCGATCATAACAACTATTATAGTCGCCGTCATTCTATTTACAATTTCACAAATAAAACACCTCAACAAAAACACGGAACAATTGACCGAAATTAAGTCAATGCAGATTGATGCGCATGATGCTTCAACATCGGTACGTACTTCAATATCAGAACCTGCATTATCTCCAGACCCTCTTAAGGCGCTTACTACCGCCATTAATTTGTACAATAATGCCTTCGCTCTGTGCTCCAGCGGTAAATGTACCGATCCCCAGAAGGCCATCGAATACTTGGATGAAGCAATTAAACTTAAACCGGATTTCGCCGAGGCTTACAACATCAGAGGTAATGCTGATGGTGACCTTGGACAGCATCAGCGTGCCATCGAGGATTACAACGAGGCTATCCGCCTGATACCCCATTATGCTCGCGCCTACTACAACAGAGGTCTTACTTACAGCAACCTTGGTCAACATCAGCAAGCTATTGAGGACTATAACGAAGCTATTCGTTTAAACATTGAAAATATAAGTGTCTACCACAACAGAGGGAAAGCTTATTTTACTCAGGGTAAAAAAGAGCTGGGCTGTCGTGATGCGCAAAAGGCATGTGAATTAGGAGACTGCAAGTTACTGGAAGATGCTAAAAACAAGAAAGATTGTCCCTGAAACACGTTCTTATCAATTCAGGATAATGTCGTATTATTTCCCCCCTGTATAATCGTAGAATCCCTTACCGCTTTTCATTCCCAATTCTCCGCGATCCACGTACTGTTTCAGCAGATCGGCGCTTTGCTGCGCGTTTTGGTCGTTCCGTTTGCGCGCCCAGAAATCGGTAATTCTCCATACGGTCTCCAAACCGATATAATCCATTAATTCGAATGGACCTAGTGGCATGGCGGTAATTTCTTTCCAGGAGCGATCGACATCTTCGGGTGACGCAATATCCCGCGAAACCAGGTTCAACGCGGCCAGCAGCCAGGGATTGAGAAGCGAATTAAACAGGTAGCCTGCCTTCTCCTGTTTGAGAACGATGGGTGAATGCCCGATTAATTCGCTGAAACGCCGTACGGTTTCCACCGCTTCGGCGGAAGTACCGGAGTGCCCCATTACGTCAACCAGTTTAAAACCCGGATGAAAATGAAAGGCGAGAAAGCGGTCGGGCCGGCCGGTTTTATCGGCATACATCGACGGCACCAGAGACGATGTGTTCGTGGTAAAGATCGTGCGCTCCGGGCATACCTTGTTTAGCTCTCTAAAAAACTCTCCTTTAATGTCCGGGTCCTCCGGAATCGATTCGCTGACCAAATCAATATCCGCGCCGGCAAACGCCAAGTCCGTTGTGGTTGTAATATTATTTTTGAATAATTCGGCTTTTTCTTTCGGTATCATACCGTTCGCCGCCATTTTATCGATCTTCTTATTCAGGCTGTCCGTCGCCTTAACCAGAAACTCATCCTTAATGTCATATAAGACCACCGCAAAGCCGTTTGTCACGCAGGACAGGCCGATGCTCTGCCCCATGGTTCCGGCTCCGGCAATAAGTATTTTCTTAATATCTCCAGCTTTCATATTGCTCCTCTTCTCACTTTCTAATACGAAATTTCTCTGTTTAAATTAATCAAAACAAGCGTTCGTATATAAGAAATTTGATTAAATTTTCTCCACCCTGCATAAAAGCGCCTTGATCGGCACTGACGCAGTGACAGGACAGAGAGATGTGTCATCAGTCAAAATATTTATATTCAACGTCTCCCAGCCGTTCTCAACTCCATACCAATATCCATGCGGCGAATGGACAACTCTGGGATCGATATCCTCAAAATAACACGTCTTGATTCTGATTTTACCTCTGGGAGAAGCTAGGTATACCCATTCGCCGTTCTCCACGTTCAGTTCTTTTGCTGTTCGTGGATTAATCTGCAATTCAGGATCAGGTGAAAGTTTCTTGAGTGAAGGAATGTTCCGATATGATGAATGATAATATACCACATTCCTTCCACCGGTGGTCAGGATTAGGGGATATTCCTTTAACAAATCCGGCGAACTAACGGGGCTCTCGGCAGGTTCCCTGTAATTCGGCAAAGGCGAAATATTCAGGCCTTTAAGATACTCGGCATATAGCTCGACCTTGCCTGAAGGGGTTCGGAACATGCCATTTTTTTCGTAACTCCTATATGTCAACGGTACGGAAATTTTTCCGATTTTTTTAAATTCTTCGAATTTAATGCCGATAGGCTCCAAACGATAATCAAGCGTTTCTTTAATGGACTTCCAGTATCCGGCAAGGCCCATCTTCGCGGCAAGATCAACAAGAATCTGTTTCTCATCAAGACAATCAGGCTGAGGCTCGACCGCTTTTTGCTGGCAGATTACGTAATTTTTCATCAGCAAATCTTCGACATCGTCACGCTCGCTCCAGTGAGCGGGCGGCAGAACAACATCGGCCAGTTCTGTTGTCGGAGTATGAAAATAATCCACCGAAAAAAGAAAATCCACCGAACTCAGAACATTTCTTACTCTGTACGAGTTGGGATATGCGCAGACGCTGTTATTGGCAAAAAGTCCTACCGCTTTTACCGGATACGGTTTATTTTCTTCAATGGCGGGCCATACGCACTGCGGCGGAACCGGAATATATATATACGCAGTCAGCGGATATTCCTGTATACCCAGTTTTTTCGCGGACTGTTCCTTCGGCAGATTCATATATGCGCTGTAATCAGAACCGTAGCAGCTCCTTTTATGCGTGGGTGGCGGACATTTAAGGTTTCCACCGGGAATTTCAAGATTGCCTGTTATTGCACTTAATATAGTCAATGCACGCGCCAGATCAAAGGCGTCATTGGCCTGGCACACTCCGCCCATTCCGGGACCTATACAGGCTGGTTTTGTTTTGGCAAAGGTCAATGCTGCTGCTTCAATCTCTTCGTGAGAAAGCCATGTTATCTCAGAACAACGCGCCGAAGTGTAACCAGCAACGTGTTCTTTCAACTGATCGAATCCGGTTGTCCATTTCTCCACGAATTCTTTATCGTATAATTCATTTTTTATTATGATATTTATAAAGGTAAGAGCAAGGGCTACATCGGTCCCCGGCCTTATTCTTAGCCAGTGATCGGCTTTCTTTGCCAGTCTGGTACCTCTCGGATCTACGACGATCAGATTCGCCCCGTTCTTCAACCCCTGACGGATATCATACATATACAATCCGGGCCATGATTCTTCCGGATTATGGGCCCACAGGAGAATGCATTTACTTGATGCGTAATCCGGATCGACCAGACCAAAAGCAACCGTAGCGGCACTGCCCATCACGATCGGACCACCGCTCATATTGGAAGGCGCCATAAAATTAGGCGATCCGAACAACGCCAGGAACCGATTAAGATACGGAGCAAGGCCGCGGGTCGTGCCTGTTCCAAAAACCACAGATTCCGCACCCCATTTCTCTCTGCTCGTCAGAAGCTTCTCGGCAATTATATCCAGAGCCTTATCCCATGACGCCTCTTCAACCTGGCCGCTTTTTTTGTTCGTTCTTACAAGAGGCTTTCTTATGCGGTCAGGGTGATAGATTATCTCCATGCATGCCCTTCCCTTTGGACAAATATAACCGTGGCTGAAGGGATGGTTTTTATCTCCTTTAATCCCGGTCACTCTTCCATTCGTAACGTCCAGTATGACGCCGCAGCGTGAATGACAATCAAAACAGATGGTTTTTATAGTTTGCAAGCTCATAATGTTCCTTTTCAAAATGTAATTTAATATTATAACAATCGAAATTTCAAGAGGATAATTAATTGCAGTGCCCTATTTCCCCCGTAGCGAAAAGCCGGTTTAGAAAATCCTTTAAAATACCTTGACGATCAACGCCTTGCATACGCGGTATCTTTTCGTCCCCATTGTAAAAACGATCTGTTAATATAATTCCCTGTGAATTGGCAAGGCTTCCAATCCCGCGTCGCTTCGCTCCTGGGATAATTCCACTAACGTTTCGAGCTTCACTTCCCTTGCTCTCAACGAGTATCATTATATTTTGGAACCAAGATTCCCTTGACATAGAAGACAGCGTTTCCTATACTTTTACGCATAAAAGGTAGTTTGCATCAAAGGGAAACCATGCCAAATATCCAGTTTTTTGCCTTGGCAGAAAGTGTCTGTAAAAAGTTCAATCTCCCGCCTATTCCTTTTCCTGTCCGTCAGGGCCGCGAAAAAGATATTTTTAATCCTCAGGGTGTAGCTCTGGATATTCTCCTGGATGAACTGGAAAATTATTTAATTGAACATCCCGAAGAGCGCGTCTTCTTCAAAGACGCAGGCTCGCGGCTTGCTTCGATTGAAGGCATCCGGCTGGGAGAGGAAGGATTCCACGATCTTGCCGCGCACTATTTTGAACTGGGGCTGGCGCTTGATGAGGAGAATCTTGCTCTTCGATCCAATTACGCTCTGGCGCTCCAGAGCGCCGGCCGCAATCAAGAGGCAATGCGTCAATACAGATATCTGTTGCAGCAGCCGGTCATCTCCATCCAGCCCTTGATTTGGATTCTGGCCGCCCGGCTCTTTCTGGATGCCGGCGATCCGGTCACCGCTTACCAAGTCCTCAAACACTGCGCATCCTTTATGCCGGTGGATAATGAATTTTGGGAGCTTTTCGCCGAAGCCAAAGAACGGGCAGGCGTTAAGCCGTGGATCGCACCCGGGCAAAAGAAATTAGCGGACAAAGCGATGAAGGCGCCAATTCCGGCGCAAAAGGAAAAAGAGAAAGTTTCCGCTAAGAAAAATTTCTGTCCTGCCTGCGGAAAGCCGGTCAAATCCGATGCCAAATTTTGCGGGAGTTGCGGCCATGCGCTTTAAATCAAAAGCCCTCCTCTTTCTTTTTTTAGTCATCACACTGTCCGTGAGTTTTGCCGGACATAATACAGCCTTTGCCCTGGTTGCCCAAACCACAGGAAAAACCCTTTTGGATGCCCTGCCCCAGATCTCCGACATGCCGGACGGTTATCATTTTGATAAAAGAGAAGGAGAAGGTTTCCACGATTATAGTGCGCAGTCGAGCAACTCATACTCGTTTATCACCGGAAAAAGAACCTACTCCTGGACGAATAAGAACGGAATGAGTTTCACTGAATACGACTTTATTAGAGTGGCGTCTTATGGCAATTACCGTGAAGGCATTAATGATTCATACGCCGAGTGGTCGCCTGAAAAATTTCGCGCTCTTCGTCTGACATGGGGTGAAAAAGGACACAGCATTAAACCATACGAAGGCCTGCCGGGCGGGGTTATCGAAGAACATACGGAGGTTGACTCATACGGCTCCGTCAACATATTTACCAGGATATATTTCTGGAAAAGCCGTGAATGCAACGGGGATATTTACATCCAATATCGCGTATCCAACTCATACCGTAATACCCGACCATCGTTCGAGGAGCGAGTCGCCGCGGCCAAGGCTTTCTGCCGCCCCCAAATCGAGCGTTTGGCCAAGCTGATTTACTCGCGATTACCGGAGGGCACCGGCAGCAGCAAGGAAGATGTTTTTTCAACTCCTTCCGGCTCTGAAGGTTCACAGCAGGAACCTCTTTCTGCGGAAGCGACACTCCTGGCCGTCGCCGGGGGTTCGATGGTGATGGCACTGGGCGCCTTCTTCCAGCTTTTGGGAATGGGTGGTCTTCAGAATATAACCGACGTTCGCGGTCTGATCGAAAGTCTTTTGAGCTCTTCATCGACGGATGCCGATCTGGCGGAAGCGGAATCGGCGCTGCGGGACATGCAGACGGCAAAGGAAGCGCAGGTCGTGCCCAAAGAACCGGAGACGGCTGCCGTTGTGCAGCCGGTCATACCCGACCCGATTCCCCCGGGTTTCGAGTACCAGGGAAAGGTCTGGTATCAGCCGCCGTGGGACACGGGCGGACCTTACTGGATGAGCAAATCCGACTATAACGCAATGCGCTCGATGATGCGTCAGGGCATGGTCTGGTCGGATCGTTGGGGTTGGGTAGATCCGGCGGAAGGCAAAGCCATGGAGTCCCAGCGCGCGGCAGCATGGGATGAATATAAATCGAACACCGATCAGGATATAAAAGCTTTAACGGACAAGATTGACGAATCGCAGAAAAAACTCGCCGACATCCGGGAGAATCTGGACGAACTGGATAAGATCGAAAAGATGAGAGAGCGCCTTGCCGAACTGGAAAGACAGCGGGTGTTGGACAACTCTTTCGCGACGCAATTAAGTGAGACATGGGAAAATTATGAAAAAGGCGTGAACAGAGACCTCGATGCCCTACCCGGTGATTTGGGAAGACTTGCTCTCTCTGCCGCGCGAGAAATCAGGGATACAACAGGCCAGTTGATTACGGCGGCTGGCGACACGGCCGAGGATATTTACAGAGAAGTAACCGACGTTGACAATTACAAAGCCGTCGGTCAGGCGGCGGTGGATACAGCCAAACAACTGATTCTTCATCCGGTGGATGCCTCTGTCCAGGTGGGTGATACTGTTAAAGCCGCGGGTAGAGGAGCCCTGAAAGCCGCGGGTGCTGTCGGCAATGTGGCGGTGGCGATTGCTTCCAACCCGATCGGGTTTGCGGAAGCCGTGATCGGAATCGACAACTGGAAAAAGGTGGTTGATCCGAATGTCTCCGTCGGCGAGCGTGTTGTCCGCGCCTTGTACGGTGCCGTCGATGCCAGCCTCAACTTCGCCTCCGGCGGAACCAAGGTCGCGGTGGAAGGCATGGAAGCCGGAATTGATGGAGTCAAGTTGATTAAAGGAGCGGAAGCCGGTGCCGATGCGGCCAAAGCCGCCAAAGGCGCGGAGGCGGTCACTGATGCCGCAAAAGCCGCCCATGGTGCGGAAACAGCCTCTGACGCCGCCAAAATTACCGCCAAACTGGATGACCCGGCGCGTGTAAAGGCCTGGGAAGCCGGTCGTATGGCCGGTCAGCAGAAAGCGGATAAGCTGGCAGATGCCTTGAAGAGCGGCGATGCCGGTGACATAAAGAAGGCTCTGGTCGAGTGCCAGAAAGACAAGCACGCCATCCAGTCGCTCAACAAAGGGGACGATTCCATCAAACTGGCCTACAACCAGAAAATGAAGGAGCTTATCACCGATGATGTGGATCAGGTGATGAAGGAAAAGATCGCCCAGCGTTATGGCGTAGATCCCAAGGATGTGGAAATTGTCAAGCCTACGAATCCGACCGCCAAACCGAAGGTCGGCAGTGATCTTGATTTTACCGTCAAAGTGAAGGCCAAGCCCGGCGAGATTGTCGCTGATCCGAATAATCCCGGAAAATTCATCAAGGTCGAACCGGGAGATGTTCTCACCAAGGATGTTCCCGTAAAAGACGCACAGCAAATATATAATCGCGAACTGTACAGCAAGGTAACCGGTGAGCCGATCCCGACCGATCCGGAAAAGTTCAAAGCTTTTCAGGCCGAAGCCGACAATCTGGCCCATGACATGGACCATGTGGCGGGACATCGTGTCGGCACGGAATCCTACGGCGCGTCGCAGAAGGATCTGGATGTCATCCTGCAAAAATCCGGCGGACAATTTACCGATCCCGAGCAGGCAGGAAAGTTGGCTTCCTTCAAATCCAATCATCTTTATCAGCAGGCAGAAAACATTGCCAAGGTCAATCCGGGCAAGGCCGAAGCGCTAATCTCTGATGGCATGCGGCAGACCACCAAGCAGTATAGTAATTTGATTGAAACGCGAGTGAGCGCGTTGCAGAGCAAGGGCATCGACGTTGCCGTTGATCCGCGCCTGACCAAAGCGGTGGATATTCTCAAACAGGTAGAGAACACCGGTATGGCCCCGGCCAAGGCGGAAGCGTTGCTTAAAGCACAATTAAACATGTCCAAAGATGATGTAGCCAACATGCTTGGCACGCAGCTGGCCAAGTTACATATGGTGAAAGCGTAATGATGAAGAGGAAATTTTAAATTATGTGGCCTGTTTTTCTGAAAATAGTTTCTTACTTTTTTCTGACACTTTTTGTGCTCGGCGTTGTGCTGATGCTTTTGACCTGGCGTAAGGAAAAGTTCGTGAAGCCAAAGTGGATTCTTTTCGGGCAGATTATCGCTCTCATCGCGCTGATTGTATTCACCGCGTTGTCGCATAACCCGCTGGGTAAATGGATATGGCTTATCATCTTTATCGCGGGGCTTGCGGGCGGATATTTTTACGGCCGCACGGTGAAAGTTAAAAAGTCGGAGCGCGGAATCATGATGAACTACACGCTTCCTTATATCATTACCTGGGGTTTGCTGTTATTCCTGACGCAGTTTCTGACCATCAGCACGGGGCGCGTACCCATTATTGTGCTGGGCTTGTCAGTGCTGAACACAGGATTGAATCTGGCCATGAACGGCCACGTGGTCTGGAATTATTCCCGGGTTAAAAAAACCGTCTGAAAAGGAAATAAAACCATGGCAAATTCCCCTTTAAAAAAATGCTCCGCGTGCGGAGAAATGATGGAGCTGGGTGCGGCATTCTGCACAAATTGCGGAAATCGTCTTGAAGCAACTGCCAATGTGAAAAAATGTTCTTCCTGCGGAGAGGCCATGGAAAAAGATGCCGCATTTTGCACGAACTGCGGGAACCGTGTTGAGGAAAAGAAAGCCGAAAGCACGGAAAGACCCTCCTCCATCGGAAAACAACTGCTGGCGCTCTCCAACGATTTCCTTTCGGTGCGCGAGATCAACCCTGAGCGTTTCGAGTTTTCTTCACAAACAGGAACGCAGTCGCCGGTTCAAAAAATCAAGATAAACTACGACGCCGTGGCTCAGCTCGAACCAGAAAAGAAACTTCTGACTTTCTGGGAAATGATGGTGGAAAGTTCCGCAGGCATGGATGCCGGTTTTCATGGTGAAAAGACCATTCAAAAAGGAATCGAGGTCGGTAAGAAAATCCATGGGCAGGTGTTGTTTGGGGGCAAGTACGGTTTCGAATACGGCAAATTGCGCGAAGTGATCAAAGCCATCGCCCGCGAAGAGGGCTGGGAATTTAAAACGTCCGTCTTTAAACCCAAAACGGCGGTGGACGCGGCGAGCAAGGGCACCGGAAAAACGATACCTGTTAAAAAGATTCTCGTGCCGGTTCTCGCGCTTCTGTTGATCGCTGTGATCGGGGCCATCGGCTATAAAATTTTTACTAGCCGTTCATCATCTCCGGTAAAAGCATCAACATCAAAATCAACGTTGGCGTCATCTTTTTTGCAGACTAAGTTCAAGGGTGTCGATTCGCAATCATCGGATCGCAAAGAATTTAAGAAAAACGGAACGGTTAATGACGGCAAACCTTTTGTCGAAACCGATAAGGACACCTATAATCATGGCGAAAAGATCAAGGTGCATTTTTACAACGCGCCCGGCTATTCAAGAGATTGGTTATGCATCGTCCCCGCAGGCGCCAAGCACACTGAACCGGGAAACTATCAGTACATACCCAAGCAGGGACGGGGCATCCTGACTTTTAAATCTCCACGACCGGGAAAATATGAAGCAAGGGCATATTATAACTACAGCTCTTTTGACTACAAGATATCGGCCCGTTATGTGTTCACAGTGCATCCTAAGTCGAATTAATAATGATGTAAAAAAACTAATAAAACAGAGTTCGTTTGAACATTTATGGCTTCCAATTGGTGAATTTGCACTTGGTTGAGTAGAGCAAGAACCGCAAAGCAAGGAAGCAAATCTTTCATTCATTGCTCAATGTCACTTGGACGGCGAATTCATGAAATTACTTATTCGCGGCGGAAGTATTGCCGCCGGTTATGGTGTAGACAAAAGTTATGTGGATATTCTAAGAGAATCCCTCCTTAAAAAAGGGATCGACGTAATTAATAGGTCAAGCTACAAGGATACTTCTTTTGACGGCATCGGCACATTTAACGAAAATATTTCAGCCTTTGTTCCTGATATCCTTCTTATCCATTTCGGTGTTGACGATGCTTTCGGGTATGTTTACCGCTCAGAATTTCAGGAAAATATTGTGCAGATGATCAGACTGGCACGCCTGCGTTTCCATCCGGTTATCTTTCTGGCTACGTCCCACACTTTTGATAATCCTCATGACATGGATGCCGTGAATATTTTTTACAGGTCTTTGAGGATTGTGGCTTCAGATTTGGATTGTGAATTAATTCCTGTACACATCTACTGGGCTGGTTATCTCGAGGAACATAATCTCCGTAATAAGGATTTAATCTTGTCAGATTCCCGTTATCCAAACGAGCGCGGCCACGAGGTTATTGCGGAAGCAATGATAAAGCGGTTAAGTAAATTATTTATAATGAAATAATAATTAAGAAAAATCTTGACAATTAATAGACGACCGGTCTATTATGCACCAAAAATGTTTCTCAGAACGGAAAACAGATTGAAAATAAAGATATTTTTCGCAGAGAAACGATAAATTAAATTTCTAAAAAATCGGCAATCATTATACTACCGGGGAGGCAACGACATGGGAGAATGGAAAAAGACCAGTTGCGTACTATGCGCGCAAAATTGCGGTCTCGAGGTTGAAATTCAGGACAATAAAATCGTCAAAGTAAAGGGCGACAAAGATAATCCACGGAGCCAAGGATATGTGTGCGTCAAAGGGATAAATGTGGCCCTTCACCATGATCACGAAGGGCGGCTTTTGTATCCTCTCAAGAAAACAGCGGAAGGATTTGTCCGGATTTCGTGGGAAACAGCCTTTGCGGAAATATCCGAAAAACTTAATTCCATTGTAGCAAAGCATGGCCCGGAATCATACGTGTACATGGGCGGCGGCGGCCAGGGCTGCCATATGGATGAAGCCTTCGGTAGCGCGCTCATGAAAAAAATCGGTTCGCGCTATCATTACAATCCCCTGGGACAGGAATTAACCGGCTATTTCTGGGTGTGCGGAAAGATGGTGGGAAGACAGAACCGCGTTCTGTTTCCCGACGAGACCCATTCGGACATGATAGTAGCGGTTGGCTGGAATGGCATGGAGAGTCATCAGATGCCGCGCGCTCCGCTAGTGTTGAGGGAATTCTCGAAAAACCCCGACAAGCTCCTTGTAGTTATTGATCCGCGTAAATCGGAAACGGCCCAAATTGCCAATATACACCTCGCACTGCGCCCGGGCACCGACGCGCTCTTATTCAAGGCCATGATCGCGATCATACTTGCCGAAGGATGGGAAAAGAAAGATTACATCGCGTCGCATCTTGCCGGATTTGATCGTATCAAGGAATGGTTCATTAACTTTGACATCAAAGGCGCGCTTGAGTTGTGCGAAGTGCCTTACGAAGATGTGAAAAATCTTTGCAGAGAAATGTCCGTCAGAAAGTGGTGTGTTCACACTGATCTCGGCATACTCATGAACCGGCACAGCACGGTGGTATCCTATCTCGCAATGATTCTGGGAGCGCTGTGCGGCAGACTGTGCGTTCCCGGCGGTAATGTCATTACAGGCACTCTCATCCCACTGGGGTCGCACACTGACGATGATGATCCAAAAACATGGCGCACACAGGTTACCGATATCCCCGCAGTAATCGGCTTCCATCCACCCAATGTCCTACCTGAAGAGATTCTAAGCGATCATCCGAAACGTCCCCGTGCGGTCATTAACTGTGCTTCTAATCCTCTGCGCTCCTACGCTGACACCACTGCCTACGAAAAAGCTTTCGCGAAGCTCGACCTCCTTGTCGTGATCGAGCTGTCGATGACCGAGACCGCGGCACTCGCTCATTACGTACTTCCATCGCGTTCTGGTCTGGAGAGTTGGGATACCACATTTTTCCCATGGACATACCCTGAAATATATTCTCAATTCAGACAGCCTGTAGTAACGCCACAAGGCGAAAGAAAAGAATGCGGGCAGATTTACACCGGTATCGCCAGAGCAACTGGCCTTTTGCCCGAAATACCCGCGTATCTTACCGAGGCGGCAGGTCAAGATAAGGATCTCTTTGATTACTCCCTCGCATTTCTCGCCTTTATGGGCAAGAACCCCCTGAAGCTTCTCATCATGTTAGCCAAAGACGATTTCTGGTCGCAACTGGAAGCCAAGGGAGCATTTGAATCACTGCAGATTATACCATTTGTTCTGGCTGAGACCCTCGGTAAAAAATACGATTCGGCGAATCTTGCAACTCTCTTCGGCGTGATTATGTCTATGCCAAACAATTTAAGAAAAAGTGCTGCACGCATTGGCATCAAGGCACCTTTTTTCGCTTCGATACTCCTTGAACCGGAAAAGATTTTACGCGCATTTACCGCGGCGCTTCGGTACCGGAGCATCATGCCTTTCGCGGCGCTTACACCGCAGGTGCGCTTCAGCGAAAAACTTTTTCAGGAATTATTATCTCACCCTGAGGGAATGTGGATAGGGAAACTGGACATTGAAGGCAACATGAAAGAAGTAAGAACCGAAGATAAAAAGATAAACCTTTATATTCCAAAATTAGAGGAATGGCTCAAGAGTATCGATCCCCAATCGGAAAAGAAAGCGCTTGTTCCCTCGCCGGAATATCCTCTTATACTCAACGCCGGACGCCACACGAAAAACGTCGCAAACACTCTCATGCGCGATGCCGCGTGGCTTAAAGGGAAGCGTGCCTGTACCCTCGCAATCAATCCGGGAGATGCGCAGGCACTGGGCATTGCTGACGGAGAGCAGGTAAGAATTGTAACCGAAGCCGGCGTTGAGACCATCGAAGCGGAACTGAGTGATTCAACAAGAAAAGGACAGGTGCTTATTCCTCATGGCTTCGGCCTTGTCCAAAACGGCAAGGCCTACGGCATCAATGTAAATCGCCTAACGAAAAACTCTTATCGTGACCGGTTACTGGCGACACCTCTGCATCGTTACGTACCGTGCCGTGTCGAGAAACTGAGTTGAAGGGCATGAATAATGGCAGCAAGTTCTTAAAGGTTCCAGTATCAAGGAGGATATAAATGACACAACCAGAGAAACGATCTTTAGCAACTCTTGAGCCGTTGTTTTTTGGACTGGTTATGCGGGTGCTTTGTGGTATTGGTTGCTTTATCTTGATTTGGATCATCGGCGTGGATACATTAACGCTAATAGGTGTCGCTGCTTTGGCGATTTTGGGTGTTTCCCTTATCGTTGGAGCAATCGTGCGGAATCCCGGATGCGAAATCACAGCAATTCCCAACCTGTTTCTTTCCAAGAAAAAACAGGTTCATTGCATATGACCGATCTGGACACCCTTGGACAGGGTGGAACACAGCATGAGGCGCCTTAAAGATGGGCGTGACGATCAAACCAACTAAAACGCCAATGAAACTGACTAGTGTTCTGTCACTAGTAGCTTAGAGCATCAGGCGTTGTCCGACATTGGGGGTATTATGATCTGTTACTGTTTTCAATACACTGAAATGGATATAAGAAAAGACGTATTTCAAAACAATGGTCAGTCCCCATTGTTGGATAGAATTATTGCGGAAAGAAAACAAGGAACCTGCCAGTGTGATATAAAAAATCCTAAAGGGACTTGATGCATAGACGACGTCCGCCGTGTTGTGGACATTGCCATCAATGACTTAAAAAATAGTAGCCTCTAGCGCAATAAGTCTGTTATTTTTTGTTTTCAATTTCTTTGAGAAGCTTTCTGGCCCCAGGCCAGTCATATAATTCAGAATCCCAGTAATAAGTCGGATTTTTTGTCGATAAGCATCGGTTAAGTTCGTCCCGTCCTTTATTGTATTTCTTGAGATTTACATAAGCCTTACCAAGATTCACGCTGGCAAGGGTAAGATTCGGATCTTTCTTCACCGCTTCTTCAGCATATTTTTCGGCTTTTTTATTGTCAGTCATCGGCCACGGCAATCCCAAATATATGGCAGCAAGCACGGCGTTAGACAGTATGGCAAATCTGTGATCAGGATTGATGCTGATCGTTTTTTCAAATTCTCTTTTTGACTTGTTTACCAATCCAACGCCACTGAATATGCCGGAGAGTTCGGCTAGTCTCACATATGCCAACCCGGCCCAGTAATGTCCTCCGCTCGATTGCGGGTCAAGCTGTATCGCTTTTTGTGAATAACTTAATGTCTCCTTATAAAGCTGTTCGCGTTTGTCCTTATCACGTTCTTCATCAGCCTTTTTAAAGGTCATCTCGGCAACTTTCCACGATAGAAGTTCTTTATTTTGAGGATATTTTTCAAGAGCATTTTTATATAAGACAATGCCTTTATCAAGACTGGTTTTATCTTTATGCATTACACTCAACAACTGCCAACCCTGCTCTAATATTTCCTGTACATCTTTGTCGCTGGAAACGTCCGGTGATTTAGCGTAAATCGGCACAGCTATGAAAATTGCCAGTATAAAGATAAAAAGTTGAATCAGTTTGCTTTTATTTTTCATAACGATTCTCCTTATGTTTTATTTTCAAAAATGTTGTCTCGTATTTGTTAGAGGTTACTATTACCAATGCTATTTTCATAAATACTGATAATTAAGTCAATAAAAATATGCATATTTCTTTTTACCACTTCATCCAATGTGAGTATTGCGACACAGTTTAAAACAGTTGATTGAAGTTTTCAGAAATTTATATTGCATTGACATACAAGATTGTTGTTCTTATAATATCTCCAGTTAATAACAACAAACTAAAAAACGGAGAAAAAACTATGGCTAGTAAAATAATTAAAAATATAAGCTACTTATCTATACATTGGTCGAAGTTTTTTCTTCTTGCAGCTATTTTCTTGCTAAGTTCCTGTTATTACTACCCGAATGAGCAGGTTGTTACGCAACCCGCACAGAATCAACAAAATATTACTGCCGTTACGCAAATTTATTTTTATCCGACTAAAGGACAATCAACCGAAAAACAATCGCGCGATCACTACGCATGTTATAACTGGGCCGTGGAGCAAACCGGCTTCGATCCTAGCGCGTCATCAATTGCTCCCGAACAGCGCGTCCGGGTTGTGCCCATGCCGCCGCCAGGTCATGATACCGTAATCATGTCCATTGCCGGAGCTGTTTTGGGCGCGCTAATCGGAGGACATCATCACTCAGGAGAAGGAGCTTTAATCGGAGCGGCCAGCGGTGCTATGGCGGGAGCTATCTCTGACGCAGCACGTGCGGAATCAGCAAGGCAGATGGAAGAAGCTTATCAGAATCGCGATCAGGCACGTGATCTGCACAAGGAAAAAATGGCTCTGCAGTTTCGCCGGGCAATGTCGGCTTGCATGGAAGCTCGCGGATATACCGTAAAATAGCTAAAAAAGGAGGATCCTGTCATGCTATGTAATTTTAATTTGAAAAAATATTTGGCCATTGCGCTGTCCATAATTATGCTGTTAGCAATTAGTATTTCCGGTTTTGCTGAAGCGTGGCAACGGGGAGGATCCAAAGGGCCCGGGCGAGCACCGGCACAGTCTGTCAGAAAGGCGCCTGCCCCTCAGCAAAGAAGTTTTGTTGATTCTCGTTTTAGACACAACCGGTCTTATCCGGCACGCGGAGAATCATTCAGAAGCATTCCCAGAGATCATAGAATAGTAAGACATAATAACTCGAGGTACTACCATCATCACGGAGTGTGGTACCATCATTATGGCGGAAGATATGTCGTGGTTGCTCCACCCATTGGATTGTTTGTCCCATTTCTACCTCTTTTTTACACATCTGTATGGTTTCACGGTATGCCTTACTACTACGCGAATGACACCTATTACACGTCAACACCGGGAGGTTATGTTGTTGTTGAGCCGCCTCAGGGCGAGGTAAGTGAAGAACCTCCGGCCTCCAGTGAAAGTATGGAAAATAAACTTTTTGTTTATCCCCGTAAAGGCCAGAGCCAGGAACAACAGGACAATGATCGTTATGAATGCCATAAATGGTCGGCAGACCAGACAAATTACGATCCGACGGCAGTAATCCCCCAGGGAATGTCTGCTAATCAGGCAACGCAGGCACGGGCGGATTATCAAAGGGCTATGGCAGCATGCCTTGATGGCCGCGGATATACTGTAAAATAAAGGTTAAAGGTTAGAGGGATAGTTTATTTTTTATTAAACAATCCCTCTACTCCTTCTAAAACTTTTTGCTGATCGTATTCGCCATCATAATAATTAATTGTGCCGTCTTTTATGGCGATTTCACCCGCGGCAACAGCCACGGGAATATCATCCGCACCCATTTCTCCTAATTTCCATTTTGCTAGTTTATTAAAATATTTATGACTCAATTAACGAGTCGCCATATTAACTATTTGTTGATCAAAATAATTACAGGACATCCCGGCATCAACCACAATACCGGTGGCATTAATCCCGCTGGAAACTGGAGAAAGAAGGAATATCAGGGTGTTCGCGACTTCTTCTGTCTTGAGAGCAGCTTTCCGGAGAGTTAACTGTTCGGCAAAAAGATAATTATTAACATATCCCGGAATGCCGGCGGACGCCGACGTTTTCAATGGTCCCGCGCAGACCGCGTTTACCCTGACTTTGGATATTTCCGATAATGATTTCGCTAAGAATGCCACTGTGGCATCAAGAGCGGCCTTGATTGGTCCCATATAACCGTAAGCGGTCGCCCGGGTGTTGCTGATGGAAATGGTGACAATGGAAGCTTCTTCTTCAAAAGAATTTTTCAAGGCATTTGTTATTGCCACCAGTGAAAAACAGGAAATATTTGTTGCTTGAAGAAAATCCTCTGTCTTGGTTTCATGAAACGGTTTAATTCCCTCGCTGTAATTGGCAAAAGCTATGGAATGGACAAAGCCGGAAAGCCTGATATTATTTTTTTTAAAATACTCACCTAACTGACGAATACTTTCACCACTTTCCACGTTACATATTAGAATAGTGCTGTCAGGAAAAAGCTTTTGGGCCTTGAGGCGATTTTCTTCATTTTGCACGGAAAAAATTACCTCCGCACCGTTATCGATCAGGCCTTTAGCGACGAAGAAAGCGACGCTTTTTTTATTGGCAACACCGGTCACCAGAAATGTTTTTTCTGAAACTTTTAAAAAATCCATATTAACCTCTTAATTTTCCGGCGGGAGAAGCGCCGCCTGAAATATGATTTTTAAAATAAGTTTGTCATCTATCCGAATCGTTCCGCTCATATAAAAAGCGTTATCAATTTTATCATCAAGCGTTACCGTAATGGTCAGCGTATCACCGGGCCGGGCAAAGTTTTTAAACTTAGTATCTTTTATCCGTGTGACGACACCTAATCCCGGCAGATTGCTTGCCCCCATTAAAATGGCGCCTGTCTGAAAACAGGCTTCGCACAACAAAACGCCGGGCATAATGGGATTGCCGGGGAAATGGCCCTGGAAATAAAATTCATCCTCTCTCAGTATCCTCTGCGTTGTTATGGAATTGCCTTCCTTGCTAATAATCTTATCGACAAAAAGAAACGGCGGCCGTTGAGGAATAGCGGCAAGAACATCTTCCATTTCCATTACAACCCTCCTGCTACATTGATGGATGTTCCGGTAATATAAGAAGCCTGCCTGCTGGCCAAGAATAAAACCGCATGGGCCACATCTTCCACGCTGCCGAAACGTTTCTGCGGAATCATCTTGAGATATTCTTTTCTCTGTTCTTCGGGCAGGTCACCGATTAGTTCCGTATCAATGAACCCCGGTGCAACACAGTTTACGGTAATTCCCTTTTTCGCCACCTCTTTGGACAATGATTTGGTCAACGCCAGTTGTCCGGCTTTGGAAGCCGCGTAATTGGCCTGTCCCTGAAAGCCGATATCTCCGCCCAGAGAACTGATATTGATAATTCTTCCGAAACGATTGGTCATAAAGCGCGATATGATTTCCCGCGACATGTAGAAAGTTCCAGTAAGATTAATATCCAGAACATTCTTCCATTGTTCATCACTCATCAAAGCAGCAATCGCATCCTGCCTTATTCCCGAATTATTAACCAGAACTTCCAGCGAAGGATATTTTTCATCCAGGTATTTGAAAAAAACTTTGACCTCTTTTGAAGAAGAAACATCATATTTTTGAATATCGATTCTTGACGCATATTGTTCATTTTTATTTTTAAATTCACTAGCGGCAGCATCGTTGGATGAATAGGTGGAGATAACCGTCGCACCGGCTTGAAGAAATGCTAAAGAAATTCCCGCTCCGATACCACGGGTGCCGCCTGTGACGATAACTCTCTGATTGCTGAAATCAAACATAGCATCACCTCAGTTTAATTTTTGTTGAAACTCCAATTCCGAAAGCGCAGCGTAGCGGAATTGGTAAGTTGAACAATCCCGCACAGCGGAGGGCAGGAATCCCACGGTTACGTTGGTGTTCCTGTCCGTGATTCCAAATAACTTTCCACTTCGTAAGACTGGATAACTCCATAATTGGCGGCGCCCAGCCATCCGGACATAATAATGCCGACGGAACCGGTATGAAATAAACCTTTGATTTCTTTGTCCAGTCCCATGGAAATCTCCAACCCCTCATGCTTGGTTCCGAAAGATGACCCCTTTTCGTGGTGAGTATATCTCTTGATGGTCAGGGGCGTTGCCGACTCGATATAATCAATTTTTTTACCGATGCCCGGAATAACTTTTTCCAGACTTATCAGCGTTGCCTTAATCAGCTCTTCTTTCTTTGCTTTATACTCTTCCTTGCTTAAGTTTACCCAGTTTTCGTAACGCGCGTTGGTGGAAGAAACTATTGAATATCCGGCATTTTTCAACTGCGGTCTGAGTCGTGGATAGTAAAGGGAAAAGGTGCGGCTTGTCGTATCCATGGACAGTAGTTCATCTGTCTGAAATTCTTTTGCCTCCGAGTAAAATATCAGATCACCTATATCATCGAGGGCCTCACCTTCTTTAATTCCCATATAAACCTGGCAGGAACTGGTGTTGAGTCTGACTTTTTTAACCTTTTCCATAAATGAGGGTGTAAAGTTTTCCGCGCCGACCAGGTTGAAAATTGTGCCGATGAGATTTCCGTTGGAAAGAACCGCCCTGGAACCGATGAAATCTTCACCAATCAATACTCCCCGACACACATTATCTTTTATCACAATTTTTTCTACTTTCGACCGCAAACGAATATCAACATTGTTATTTAGAAGTTCGTCCTGCATCATCTTGACCACAAGATCAGTCCCGCCTTCAAAAGTATAAACACCTTTGCTCATAAAATTGGAAAAGACAATCCCATAGGTGATAGCCGGGTCCTCCATAGTCGAACCGTTGGCATAAACAATAGGTTCTATCAGGAAACGATGAACGTCTTTTCTGCCGGGGAAAAAACCCTCCAGCAGTTCGCCGTTGGTCATCTCCTTATTATCGTAATAATTCATATTCATGATGATCTGGAAAAAATTATTAACCTGCTCGGGTGATACTTTAAAATTATTGATGAGCTTGCTTGTGAAATCATCCACCGTAAAATCTGTTTCCAACTGATACATGGGATTTATAAAACGAACCCTTTTAAGTTGAATGATCTTATCGGCTATTGCTTTACTCCAATACTTTCTGCAGGTTTTTATCATTCCCACGGGAAATCCGTGAAGTGAAACATCGAAAATGTGTCTTCCTTTTCGATAAAACCAGGTGGCGAATCCTCCCAGTTTGTCATGGGCTTCAAGCAAGAGAACTTTCCTGCCGTTTTTTGCCAGCTTATTGGCGGCAGTCATCCCCCCCAACCCGCCGCCAATTATAATTACATCGTAGTTTTGTGTAATCTTATCGTTTTTATTGAGAAGCATTTTATTTTCCTGCTGTCAGATCCAGTGCTTGTTCTATAGATATACTGGGCATATAACCAAAATCATCATTAGCCTTTTGATGGGAGAAGTAATGGGAGCGTGAAAATTGCAGTGACACAAAACGCGTCATCGGCGGTTCCCCTTTAATCCTAAAAAATCTATACCAAGATTCACAAAATAATCCAACACTAAAAGCGACGGCTTCAGGCACTTTCTTCGTTATCCGGGGAAGATTGTGACGCGACAAAATTTCGTTAATGAAATCCCAAAGGACAACAGGCCGCTCCTGACCGATAAAATAAGCCTGTCCCGCTAAAGCCGATTCGGGAGATAATTTCTCGAAAGCCAGCAGATGCGCATCAACTGCGTTTTGTATATAGGTAACATCAACAAGATTCTTGCCGGTTCCGACTATCTTCAGTCTTCCCTGCTTTGCCGCATTGAGCAAACGGGGAACGAGGTGCGGATCGTCAGGTCCGAATATCAAATGCGGTCTCAGGGCAACAGTGCTTAATTTATCATCATTGGCCTGCAAGACCAGCTGTTCGGCAATTGCCTTGGTTTTGGCATAGTGGCCATGAAACCTCCTGGAATAGGGCGCTGCCTCATCCGCTCCGCATAAATCACCCCAATCAAAAACAACACTGGGCGTGCTCGTATATATTAACTTTGTTATTCCATTAATCCGGCACGATTTAATGACATTTTCAGTACCGACAACATTTGTCTGATAGAAATCTTTATATTTCCCCCAAATACCGACACGGGAAGCAACATGAAAGACAACGTCCATTCCCCGGAAAGCTTTAGCAACAGCGGTCTCGTCCCTCAGGTCGCCGCAAAGGGTATCAACCCCCATCGCTTCAAGTTGCGGATGTTTTGTTCGGCTGAAATTCCATACCTTATGTCCCTTGGACAAAAGACCCTCTGACAAATGAGTCCCCAAAAAACCACCCGCTCCGGTAACTAAGACATTCATTTCCCCCTCCGCAAAACCTCACTGGCCAGTTTTAAGCGATCAATTTTAATGTTATGTCTTACATCAACGGGGAAATAATCGCAGAAATGAACCGATTTTATTTGCGCTGTTAAGGCGTTATTTTTTGCCATGTCCAAAAGTTCTTTCTCTAAAACATTCCTGTCGAGCTTTTTCCCCAACTCATTTCTTTCAATAACTATGGCGGCAGATTGTTTCCCTTTTTCTCCAAGACCAACCAGAGCCGAACGCCTGACTCCACAATGGGCATTAAAAATAGCCTCGCAGTTTACCGAACACAATAATCCCAGAGGAGTTTCAACCCGATGTGTTTTACGTCCGCAAAACCATATTCGTCCTTGATCATCAATATATCCGAGATCTCCTATCCGATGCCAGAAAGATTTGTTGTCTGCTATTTTTGTCAGAGCTGTTTCCAGTGGGGACTGATAATAACTGGCGGTTACAATGTCACCTTTAACAATAATTTCTCCTATCTGATACGAACCAAGCAGGTGCGCGTTTTTAATATTTTCAATGATGTCATCATTTATCTCAATAATTGAAACCTCCACACCGGGTACCGGCGTCCCGACGCAAGTTCCCTTTCCTTTTTCGGTAAGTGCGGCAGTCTGGTCTAAAATTATCTTACCCGAAATTTTGGAAACCGGCAGACATTCGGTCGCACCGTAAGGTGTATATGTCGTACCATTGGGTAAAATCGAACTGAATTTTTTGTGGAGATCATTGCGCACCGGCGCACCAAACATCACAAGATATTTTACAGAAGGAAGTGTGATTTTATTTTCTGCACAATAATCGCCCAGCGTCTCCCAAATTGCTGGCGAGCCGGCCATAAAAGTTATTTTATTATCAGTGATATTTTTCAGTAATTTTCGGGGATCAGCTTTCGCGGGTTTGGATGGGTCCATATCGGGAATACAGGAAGTCATTCCCATGCAGAGAGTAAAAAGAGAAAAGAGCGGAAAACACGGCAAATCAATTTCATTCTCGTTCAGATCAAAGAGCTCCTGAAGAAGACGGGTTTGTTCAGTGTAAATTTTATGGGTATAGACAACTCCCTTCGGGCGTCCTGTTCCGCCCGAAGTAAAAAGAATCGCCGCCATTTCATCCGGTTCCAGTTGTGCACTCACAAAACTTGCGGCAGAATTTTCTAAACGGGTCAGAGGAAAGCAATTTCCTGTTTTGGGCCCCTTGGTCGATACTTTGAATTTAACAGATTTAAAGGCTTTGCTGAAAATCAAACTTAAGAGATGGACTTCAGGTTCGGCAATCAATCCCTCAGGTGCTATTTCTTCTATCGCGGCAAGAAGATTTTTTCTGCCCATGCCGGGATCAATCAATACAGGCACAACTCCCAACTTGAAAAGAGCAAATACCAGAGCGGGGAATTTTAATGATGGTCTTACAAAAAGAAGAGTTTTACTTCCACGACTAAATCCGATTTTAGAAAGACCGTTTGCATACTTATTGGACAGAGATTCTAATTTTCCAAAAGTGATGGTATCATAATTATACTTATTGCCCGCGCGACGGGGATATTTTACTGCAATTTTTTGCTGATTTATCCGGGCTATCTGTGTAAAGCGATCAGCGATATTCATGACGGACAGATTCTCACCATAATTATTATTTATGTAGCAATAAAAACAAACTATAGAAACTTTTTCAATTCTTTTATTATTTCGTCTCCGGCATCCTCCAACACATAATGTCCGGCAGACTCAAATGTTTTTACTGCAGCGTGAGGATAAATCTCCATCCAGCGATGAAGAAAATAATCGTGAAAACAGAAATCCCGCTTCCCCCAGAGAATAAGACACGGACAATGATGTTTGGAAAGTGATAGCTCTATGTTTTTTAATGTCTGATAACTGCGATGATTGGGATTCATGGGAATATCGGCGACAAATCGCGCTATAGCGATGCGATTTTTATAATTGTCATAAGGGTACAGGTATCCTTTTCTTATCTCCGGTGACATTTTTTTGGCTACGGCCATGTAAGTAGCGGTAAGCGCGAATCCATTTAATCGGCGAATTACCTGCTCAGCCAGAATAGGAATCCTGCACATATTTATCTGGAAGGCGATAACCGGGGATATATAGGCGGCGGTATTGAGAATAACTATTTTTTTAACCAAATCAGGATGCCGTTCTAAAAGTCCAAAACCAATAGGACCACCCCAGTCGTGAACAATCAGAACAAAATCTTTTAGTTCTAACCGCGAAACAAGCGTCTCCAGATTATCGATGTGCTGCTTTAATGTATATTCATAATCCTGCGGTTTATCTGATAGGCCGCAGCCGATATGATCAGGAACAACTACTCTGTGGGAGGAAGAAAATGCGGCAATAAGATTTCTGTAATAAAAGGACCATGTAGGATTGCCGTGAAGCAAGAGCATTGGCTTCCCCTGACCTTCATCGATATAATGCATGCAAACATTATCTTTTAATTTAAGGAAATTTGACTTGAAAGAATATAATTTATTTAACCAGTCCGGTCTTACCACTTCACCCCCAGCATTACTGAATTAAGGCCTGACCCGATGCCCAGCAAACCAACGTTGCTTCCCTGAGGAATACCTTTTTGTTCGTCAAAAATATTGAGTGTAATGGGCAGAGCCGACGCTCCGGTGTTCCCCAGATATTGATAAGTGGTGAAGGTGGGACAATTCTCGAGTTTTAATGTCTGTTTCAAAAGAGTTTCATGTGCCACACCGACCTGATGACCGACAAAGCAATCAACATCTTCATTCGTCCATCCCAGTTCTCGTTTTGTTTCTTCCCATGTTTTTTTAGCCAGGGCGACGCCGGATTGCATCAGCTCCTCGGAATCGGTTTCCATCATCAGCGATGATGTATTACCATCGCCGTGGCAAAGAACATTGGCCGAAGAATCGGCAAGAGATGCTCCACCCAAAAGCAAATGCCCGCCATTTACATCATCTTTGTGAGAAACCGTATAAGCGACAGCGGCAGAACCGATGGTTAAATTCGCAATATATTTTTTTATACTTTTTCTTGTAAGATTATCATCTTTTAATAATTGTTCGATCGTTTGTAACAGTAAAGGGCTGCCGTTCTCACCGGATACGATAAGCGCATGTTTAACTACATTGTTTTCAATCATGTTGGCCGCAACCACAATTGAACTCATTACCCCCAGACACGCGTTGGATAGATCAAAAATAATTGTTTCCGGCCGCAGCCCTAAGTTATGATGAACAATCGAGGATGTCGGAGGTTCAAGAAAATCACGGCAGACAGAGGCATGAATTAAAAGATCGATGTTCTCCGGTTTAACTATTTTTTTCCCAAACAAATTTCTGGCCGCCTGAGTAGATAAATCGCTGGGCCTTGTTCCCGGAGGCCAAAAACGTCTTTCTTTGATTCCGGTCATCAACTCTATCCGGCCGCAGGGAAGTTTGAGGCGTTGATACAAAGGAGCGAGCCTGTCTTCAATCTCTTCAGAGGTCATTATTTGATCAGGAAGATGATAGGCAAAAGAAGAAATAACGACATTCTTAAACTTCATGCCTTATCTCCATTCATCAGGCAATGAAGATTGGCCATAGAAATGCCGCTGAGCATGGCGCCAACTATTCCTAAAAAGCCCTGGTCTGTACCGCAGATGAAAAGATTTTTAATAGCTGTTCTGCCGTCTCTGACTTTTTGAGTACTTCCGTAAACAGCACCTTTAATATGGCCCGTGTAACGCATGATTGTCCGCGGAGTGAAAACATCACAATAAAGCAATTTAGCCTTAAATTCAGGAAATAATTTTGTAATTAATGCCAGAGATTCTTTACGTACTGTTTTTTTTCTTAAAAGATACGTTTCTCTATCTAATTCATTCCATTTCTCAAAATTGGCAATATAAGTGACCCGAATCACTCCTTCGTTCTGGTCGTCATAACTAAAATTGTTAGGAAAACAAATAACGGCGCTGCGGAAATCACAGAGAGTTGGCGGCCGCTTGTAATCATATTTCTCATTATCATTGTAAAATACAATTGTCTCTTGAATCCCCGCATCGCAAGGCTTCTTATCAAAAAATAATATTGTTTCCGTGAAACTCATCGCGCCGGTCGCGGGACGTTCCTGCTTTTCAGAAACAATATTCATCGTTTCCGGCAAGCCAATGGAAGACATGACTTTATTTGATTGGATTATTTCTCCATTGTCCAGAATTACACTTCTAACGACGCCATTTTCAATATCGATCTTTTTAATGCCCGCTCCCAGCCTCAGCTCTCCGCCGAGTTGTAAGTACTTTTCGATAAGGAGATTGATGATGGCGCGAACTCCATTTTTAGGCCTGCTGAAACCTTCCAGATAAATGCTTTTGAACATGATGACGAATTGAGAAAAATCCATGTCGTTTTCCCACGCGCTTCCGTAAATCAGCAAGGGACAGAAAATCATCTCGAGTAAATTCTCATCGGAAATAATCTCCCTGACTTTTCCTTTCGCGCTTTGATACTGGTTATTTAAATTAACATCATCAAAGTTTATTACAATATCGAGAAGCCTGGCAAAATTATCCTTCTGATGAGGAAAAGTTTTTCCGATTTCTACCGCGAGCAATTGAGGATCATTAGAGAAAGAAAGTTGATTTTCGGGAAATACGATTCGCGAGAAATGCTGTTGCGATAATTCCAATTTTTCATAAGGAATTCTTAGTTGTTTAAGCAATTTTGTCAAAGGCCGCCCTCTTTCGCCCCGGCGGGCAAAATTGGTCATGGCATGCAATCCAACATCCAGCTTTCTGTCCAGGCGTTCATAATAGGAATTAAGACCTCCGGGAACTTTATGTCTTTCCAGAATGCAGACCTTTTGATCAAACATCGCCAGCCTGATCCCGGCCGCCAGCCCCGACATGCCCGCTCCTATTATTATGGTATCATAGCTAGCCATAGTGAATTTATTTGAATTTTGGTCCTAAATATTCAATACAACTTTTCAATGTTGCCAACTTAGGATAATCTTCAGTAGGCACTTCAATTTTATATTGCTTCTTTAGCTCCATGACCACATCCAGAAAATCCATTGAATCCAAATCAAGTTGATCTCTTAGTTTAATATTGTCATCAAGGTTTGAAAGATCCTCATCGATAGCGATATCAGCAATGATATCAATGATTTTTTGTCTTATGGCCTTAACGTCCAATTTGCCGCCTCTTCGCAAAAAGTTTATTCTTTATATTTTTTTACTATTAAAACGGAATTAATTCCCAACATACCGAAGGAGTTGCTCAAAATGAAATTAACTTTCTTTTCCACGGAATCACCATTCACTAAATTTTTCAGACTGCATTTAGGATCAACATTTTCAATTAATTTACACGAATGAATTCTATTATCAGTAAAGCTGGGTAAATTCCCGGCAAGTTCCAATGCTCCGGCGGCGCCCATCGCATGACCAATAAATCCT
Source organism: Deltaproteobacteria bacterium HGW-Deltaproteobacteria-2 (assembly GCA_002840505.1). Classification (NCBI taxonomy): domain Bacteria; class Deltaproteobacteria; species Deltaproteobacteria bacterium HGW-Deltaproteobacteria-2. The sequence continues at coordinate 116,866 of PHBC01000001.1, forward strand.
TTAGTGCAATTAATATAAGTATTTTCAACCTGTCCAAAAATTAATTTAACCGCTTCGCATTCATTATCATCCCCGGAAATTGTTCCGGTGGCATGAAGATTGACTATATCAACATCATTGGCAGTAATTTTTGCCTTGGCCAATGCCGCATTTATGCACTGAATCTGCCTTTGTGTATCAGGAAGGACAAAATCAACGGCATCGGAATTGACGTGATAACCAGCTATTTCTCCATAAATATTTGCTCCTCTTTTTAAGGCGTCTTCCAATCTTTCCAGAACGAAAATGGCTCCTCCCTCCGAAACAACAATACCATTGCGGTTTACATCCAATGGCCGGCTTGCTTTAGTGGGATCATCATGGGATCCCAGGGCTCCCTGACTCTTAAATCCGGCAAATATCCCAAAAGTACCGGTACTTTCAGAAACTCCTCCAGCCAAAGCCAGATCAACTTCGTTAAGTTGCAGCATTTGCATGCCATGAATAATTCCAATATTTCCAGCGGCACAGGCTGCACCGATAGTGTAGGCAGGTCCTGTGATACCCATATTTAAACTTACTTCACCGGCAGGTGCATTGGCTACAGTTCTGGGATTATGATGATGAGACCACAAACCGGCATCAAGTTTGTTTTCATGAAGTTCATATATTTCGTTTTCCGTTTCCACATTGCCGTGTTCGGTAATTCCAAGGTAGATTCCTGTTCTGTCTTTAACCAATGAATCCAGCGACAACCCGCTGTCCTTTAATGCCTCATTGGCACAATAAATTGAAATCGAACCAGCCCTTGTTCCCCGCCTGCGCATTTTTTTCTTTTGATAGAGATGTTCGTCAAAACTACACTTACCTACCGCGACCTTACCCATATAACGAACTTCCATTTGAGTAATTCCCGATTTCTGAGTCAGCAGAGCCTCCCGAAAATCTTTTAGATTATTAGCATTAGGCGCGGTAAGCCCAACGCCGGTAATAACAACCCTGACTTTTTGATTATTACTAACAGACATTTCCTTGTCCAATATTAAAATCTTCTTAGTACAAATTAATTTTTTTGTAATATATTTATGTTCGCCAGAGCAATTTCGACGTCACAGACTCAGAAGATCAAAAAATGAATAAATATTTTAATAACTTTCCGGAGATTAGTATAAATCCCCTCTCTATTCGTTGAGAGGGAAAATAAAAAACAAACTCCTTACCGAATTCAAACATTTTTAAAAACGGCAATGCCAAAACAATCGTTTTTGATATGAGATTGCTTATCCTGTTTTTATAATTATTTAAATATGGTATGTCAAGAAAATATTGGCTACCCTTGATTGAGATAAGATATTATTTTTGAATGGAATTGCAGGCAAAACAGCCTCACCGTCTCAATTAAAGAAGGTTTTGATGTTTTTTCTCCCATCACTTTTTTGCTTTAAAAAGTATGCATTACAAACAATAAGAATTCCAAAATAAAATCAAAAAAACAGAAAAGATTTGGATGTAGAGAATGCCTTACAGGATTTTTTTTACAAGCGCAGTATTTTTTTAGTGTCGGCTAAAAATCTCTGGGCAATTCGTCGAGTTCGGCCAGAGAAAATACCGGACCATCGGAACAGACATACTTAGAACCAACGTTGCAGCGGCCGCATTTACCGATACCACATTTCATGCGCATTTCCAGAGACGTCAGGATATTTCCCTTGGAAAAACCCAGTTCAAAAAATACCGGCAGAGTGAACTTTATCATAACCGGAGGACCGCAAATAACGGCTACCGCATTTTTCGGTGACGGCGCGACATCCTTACATACGGCGGGAACAAAGCCTTCCCTGCCCTTCCAGGTTTCATCACCCTTATCCACAGTAATGATGGTTTTGATATCGTCTCTTTTTTCCCAGGCCGCCAGTTCATCTTTATACAAAAGCAACCCTGGGGTTCTCGCGCCGTAAATGACAGTAATTTCTCCGAAGCGCGATCGGTTGTCTTTGTGCAGCATATAGTTAATTAAAGAACGCAAAGTTGTGAAGGCGAATCCACCGCCAACAACCACTATGTTCTTTTTTTCCAGAAATTCAATCGGCCAGGAATTGCCCAGCGGTCCGCGCAGGCCGATTTTGGCACCTTCATCCATATCGTGCAGAGCCGCCGTCACTAAACCCGGCTGTATGGCGCCCGCCCGCTGAACAGTGAATTCCACATAGCCTGCTTCGGTCGGTGAAGAAGCAATTCCAATGGGGGATTCACCTTTGCCGTAAATGGAAAGTTCGGAAAACTGGCCTGGAAGATACTTAAACTTTGCTTCGTCCTCTTTATTCAAAAATTTCAGACGAAATGATTTGATATCATGGGTCTCCACTTCGTCGATTATTTTGATTATCTCAACCGGCATGGGAATGTATGGATTATTTGAACACATATTTATCCTCAAATTTCCTTTCTTTTTTGCGCTATTCCTTCAAAGCCTGGTCCACAATCGAGAAAATATCGATATTCACCGGACAGTTACGTGTGCAACGGCCGCAACCGACACAGGAAATAACGCCGTATTTTCTGATGTGAAATGAATATTTATGACATATTTTCTGACGCAGGCGCTGATAAACTTTTGTCCGGGGATTGTGGCCGCTTGCCTCCAGCGTGAAATCCGTAAATGTGCAAGCGTCCCAAACTCTACGGCGGACACCATGGCTGAAGAGCGTCTCGTCGCAGATATCAAAGCAGTAGCAGGTAGGACAGACAAAAGTACAGACACCGCAGCTTAAGCACGCATCAGAAACTTTTTCCCAAAACTCTGTTTTAAGGAAAATATCTTCCAGCTTTTTGGCAATGACTTTCGCATCCACACAGGTAGAGCGGGTTTTGAACGATCGTCCCGCGGTAACGGTATCATCAAAACACTTCTGCTCATCCGCTGAAGCATCCGTCAGCGAACTTAATCCGGCCAGCACATTTTCTCCCTTGGTCGTGATAGCTTTTAAAAGCAGTTCATCGCCTTTCTTAGTCATGAAGATGTCGCTGCCTTCGGGATCAGCCGCGCCTATTCCAAGCGTCTGATAGAAATCCGCCGGGTCGGCAGGAGAATTTAAATCAAAGGCGTAACCGAAGATGGTCGCGGCTTCTCTTCTTTTCTTCCAGTACGGATCAACGGCACCAGTACCGGAAAAATGAATATCCATGATTTCAAAGCTTTTCACGTCACAGGGGCGTACACCAAAGAGAAAAACCGGTCCCGGTTTCAAATCCACACACTGCGCATCCAGAACGGATTTGTTTTTATCATAACGTACAAAATCCTCCGTCTGCGGAAAGAAAGCCGATTTGGGACTCATCAGCGTATTGTAGAAATTCAGATCCATCTGCTTAGCATCGGAAATCTGGCGGAAATTGAAGCCCGCTTCTTCCTTAACAGGAGCAATCAGCGTTCCCTTCGCCATCAGTTGTGCAGTCAGATCGGATATTTTTTGAATTGCTGTTTTCTTTAACACGGAAAGCTCCTTACTCCAGAATTTTATCGGAATCATCCACTCGGAAATTCACCAGTACGGGCTTGTCTTCTATGCTCATGCCCGCTGCCTGACCGAACATCTCCTCGCATTCCTTCGCCACTTTCTTGTGGAACAGATAAAGCGGAATGTCTACGGGGCAGGCGCGTGAACATTCACCGCAATCGATACAGCGGCCAGCCAGATGATGAAACCTTGTCAGATGATACATGAGGTTGCCGTGCGATTCCGGAGATTTTTCGCCCCACTTGGGTTTGTTCTGATCGATAAAGCATGGATCGCAATAGCACATCGGGCAGGCTTTGCGGCAGGCATAACACCGGATGCATCGATCCAATTCCTTCTTCCAGAAAGCCCAGCGCGCTTCTTTATCCATTTTCTCATATTCGGCAAGAACATCGTAGGGAGAAACAACCGGCTGACCATGCACCTCTTCACCCAACAGTATGTCATAAAGCACCGGATTGTAAATTCCGCAGGTCGTTTTACTATCAATAGCTTCGCCTGTTTTGAAATTTTTCATCCCGTAAACCGGAATGCCCAGAACGATAATATCTTCCCGTTTGATTTTGTCTTCCTGAATCAGCTGAATGACAGCGCGGCTGTCTGCCGGCTTAACGGCAATGGCAATCTTGGTACCGCGAGGGTAGCGAACCAGATAACGTGCCATGTTGGCGGTACAGTATTCGTTAAAGACAATATTTTCGATATCGGAAGTCTTTCTGGCTACATAAGGCAGGGGATGACTCTGATCATAACCCGTTCCATAGGCCAGCACAATACTTACCTTGCCTTCTTCCAGCAACTTTCTTGCTTCGGTTTTTAATTTATCTTCAATTTGCTTAAAATTGATACTCATATCTTCTCCAGCGACGACTCGCGTTCAATCTTGAATTTAGTCTGGGGTCCCAGGTTTTTCACCTGCTTGGTGAATTCGGTAACAACCTCAGCGAACCTGTTTCCTTCTGAAGCGGAAATCCATTCTACACGAAATCTTCCCGGCTCGATACCGGCAAATTCCAGTATTTTCCTGGTCACTGCCAGTCTTCTGCGCGCGTAGAGATTACCCGTATTGTAATGACAATCGCCCGGATGACAACCGCCGACCAATACTCCATCAGCACCCAATTGAAAAGCGCGGAAGATAAATGAAGGATTGATGCGGCTGGAGCACATCACGCGCACAACTCGTAAGTTCTGCGGATAGTGCAGTCTTGTTGTTCCGGCCAAATCCGCTCCCGTATAGGTACACCAGTTGCAGGCTATGCCCAGTATTTTCGGTTCAAAATCCATGAAGATAATTTCCTTTCTAGCAAAACATTTATGGCGTCAGAAAAAGCTCCAGAGACAAGGCGCACGAGTTTCGCGGAGCGAGGCCTACTTTTTCGTAGGTCGCAGCAACGCGAAATGAAGTGCAACGCAGTATATGGACTTTTAATGATGCCATAACTAAAATTCCATCAGGCCTTCTATTTCGGCTAGAACCTGATCATTGGTGAAATGACGGGCTATAATGGCCGAAGCCGGACAAACGGACGCGCAAAGTCCGCATCCTTTACAAAGAGCTTCGTTGATTTCGGAAACTCCTTTTTGTTCATTAAAGAACGGCGCGCCATAGGGACAGACCCGCACACAATTCTGACAGGCACAACACGAAGCCGGATTGACCATAGCTGTGGTCGCTTCCAATTCCATTTTATCTTTCACAACAATGGTCAAAGCTTCCGCCGCCGCGCCGTTGGCCTGCGCAACGGTATCGGGGATATCCTTCGGACTCTGGCAGACCCCGGCAATAAAAACTCCTTCGGACATGGTCGACAGGGGCGCCAGTTTAGGATGCCGCTCCATAAAAAAGCCATATTTATCCGTGCTTAAATTAAAGAGTCTGGCGACATCTTTGGAATCCGCCCGTGGAATCATTGCCGGAGAAAGCACAACCATATCCACCGGTAATTTAATAAATTTACCTGTAATCGTGTCTTCCGCTTCCACAATCAGACGTCCGGGTTCATCGGCGCTTTCTACCACGCGCGCGCCTTTACCGCGTATGAATTTCACATCCTCTTCGATGATGCGGTTGTAAAATTCTTCATAACCTTTGCCGGCCGCACGCATATCAATATAAAACTGATAAACATCGGCTGATGTTTTTTCTTTGAAAAGATGGGAGAATTTGAGCGAATACATACAGCACACCCGGCTGCAATGTTCATAATTGTTTTTATCGCGGCTGCCGATGCAGTGCATTATGGCAATGGCCTGCGGTTCTTTACCGTCGCGCAGTGTTACCTTGCCTCCGGTGGGTCCGGCTGAATTAAAGAGTCTTTCCACCTCCAGCGCACTATAGACGCCCGGATATTTGCCGTATCCGTATTGAACAAGCGGTTTTGTATTCATCAGATCATAGCCGGTGGACACGATAACCGCTCCGACTTTCACTGTTGTAAAAGTGTCCTGCTGTTCGTAATCAATCGCTTTTTGTTCACAGACCTTTTTACAGAGCTTACATTTGCCTTTGATGAAATAAGTACAGGATTCCCTGTCAATAACCGGCTTTTGCGGTACGGCCTGCGGGAAAGGAATGTAAATGGCTTTCCTTTTCACCAAGCCTTCATCCCATTCGGATACGCCTTTGCCGGGACACTTTTCCGTGCAGGCCAGGCAGGCGTTGCATTTGCTGTGATCGACATAACGCGCCTTCTGTTTAATAGTAATATCAAAATTACCAACATAACCCTTGACCTCAGTCACTTCGCAATAGGTCATCATGGTTATGTTTTTGTGCTGCAGGACAGCGTCCATCTTGGGAGTCAGAATGCAGGCGGAACAATCCAGCGTTGGAAATGTTTTGTCAAACTGAGCCATGTGCCCGCCAATGGTGGAATTCTTTTCGACGAGATAGACTTTTTTGCCTGTATTGGCCAGTTCCAGCGCAGCCTGAATTCCGGCGATACCGCCGCCGATCACCATGACATCGGGATTGACATCGATAACGCGGGAAGTAAGCGGAGCAAGAAGCCTTGCCCGGTAGACCGCACCGTTGAGTACAGCTTTGGCTTTGGACGTTCCCTCTTCAATATCATGAGTGACCCAGGAAACCTGCTCGCGTATATTAACAATAGTTACAAGGTACTTATTCAGACCGGCGCTTTCGATAACTTTGCGGAAAGTCTGCTCATGCATCAGCGGAGAACAGGCCGCCACGATCACACGATCCAGCTTCTGCTCTTTGATCTCGTTGGCAATCATTTCCTGCCCGGGTGTGGAACACATGAATTTGTAGTCCTTCGCGACGACAACATCAGGCAAAGTGGACGCAAACTGCGCCAGTTCGCTCACCCGAATTGTTTTGGCTATATTTAAACCGCAGTGGCAAACAAAAACACCAATTCTGCTCATAGAGTCTCCTAGCTTTTATTACTTCAAAATCTTTACGCCGATTTTTATATCTTCAATCGTTCTAATCTTTGCATGTAAAGTTAAGGTCGGAAGCACCTGCCATTAACTCTTCCATATTGACGCCCAGGCTCTCCAGAAAGAGTTCCGTCACATCTTTTATTTTAATTTGTTCATCTACATTGAGCGTCCGGCTGCTGTCTTCAAACATGGTAATACAATACGGGCAAGACGTTGCCAAGATTGTAGCGCCAGTCGCCATTGCCTCTTCAATCCTCAGATCGCTTAAGCGTTCTCCTTTTAATTTCTCCATCCACAATCCGCCGCCACCGCCGCCGCAGCACATGCTCTGCTCGCGATTTCTTTCCATTTCCACAAAATCAATACCGGGGATCGATTTTAGAATATCGCGGGGTGCATCGTATACACCGCTGTGCCTGCCCAGATAACAGGGGTCATGATATGTAACCTTAAGACCGCCGAAATCTTTTTTGGGGGTAAGTTTTCCTTCTTTTATGAGGCTGGCCATTAACTCGCCAAAGTGCACAACTTCATAATCATTGCCGTAATCCTTTTTAAAAGAAACCCTGCAGTGAGGAGAAACGGTAATTATTTTTTTGACACCTTTTTTATTGAAATATTGAAGATTGTTGTTTTTTAGTCTTTCAAACAACTCCAGATCGCCCACTTTTTTCAAGCTCTCACCACAGCAGTTGACATCCACTGAAGGAAGACCCCAGTTCAAACCGGCCATGTTCAATATTTCGGCGGTCGCTTTGGCTAATTTAATATTGCGGGGATCGTAACAAACAGTGCAACAGGTCCAGAAGAGATATTCCGTATCATTGGTGTAAAGAGGATATTTTTCTTTGGCCCAGTCATTTCTTTTTGCCTGATCGCCGGACCAGGGATTTCCTCTGGCCGACATAGAGCCGACAAAGGCACGAAGACTCTGCGGCAACATTCCACCACCACTGTAAACATTACGGATGGCAGTAACGACGTCTATAAGTTCTACGCCCCGAGGACAACGATCCACGCAGAATTTGCAGGTCGAACATCCCCACATATATTCTTCGATTCCATCTATACCCAGTTGGCCAAATCGTACAAGCTTGCGAATATTAAAATGGGTTATCGGCGTCCAGGGACATGTTCCCGTGCAGGTACCGCACTGGTAACATTTCTTCAGCGCCTCACCACCTGCATCCACAATCGCCTGAGACATTTCCAGATATGGTGTAACTGTTTGCGACATTCAACCTCCCCTGTCATTCATAAATCAATTTGTTTTTTGCTAACACACAAAAAAAGAAAGCGCAAAAGGTAATACGCCGGTTATCTGCTAATCTTTCGCGTAACAAATAAAGACAGCCTCTTAAAAAATGCCAGAGGCAAGGCGCGAAAAACCTAGTGTGCCATACCTCTCGAAAAGAAGATGATTTTAAAAGATGTAAATACCATTTCGATTTCAAAGGATAACGCGGCGGCAAGGAGGAGGCTCCGCAGGCGTATTACTAATACGTTGAGGAAGCCGACGACACTGCCAACAAAGTTAGCCGAAGAAAGCGAATTGGCATTAGTATTCTGGCGTCAACTTATCCAATTCGGCCAGCGAAAATACCGGGCCGTCTTTGCAGACATATTTGCTACCCACATTGCAGCGGCCGCATTTGCCGATTCCGCACTTCATTCTCATTTCCAGAGAAGTGATAATGTTTTCCTTGGAGAAACCCAGATCAAAAAATACCGGCAATGTAAAGCGGATCATAACGGGAGGGCCGCAGATCACAGCCACAGCGTTTTCCTTGCTGGGAGCAACCTCCTTACATACCGCGGGCACAAAACCTTCCTTACCCTTCCAGGTCGCGTCTCCCTTATCCACGGTAACATTGATATTTAAATCATCTCTTTTTTGCCATTCAATCAATTCATCTTTGTAAAGCAGCAAACCGGGATTTCTTGCACCGTAAATAACAGTGATATTTCCGAAGCGTTTACGGTTATCGCCGAAAATCATGTAATTTATCAGGGAGCGCAATGTGGTGAACGCGAATCCACCGCCGACGATGACTATATTCTTCCCTTCCAGAAATTCCAGCGGCCAGGAATTACCCAACGGCCCGCGGAGGCCCATCATGGTGCCTTCTTCCATTTCATGAAGAGCTGAAGTGACCACACCGGCTTTCTGTACCGTGAATTCAACATAACCCTTTTGCGTCGGAGAGGAAGCGATACCGATCGGCGATTCGCCTTTGCCGTAGATGGAAAGCTCGCCGAACTGGCCCGGTGTGTAAGCATATTTCTGCTCATCTTCCGGATTCACAAATTTGAAACGAAAAGTCTTGATGTCTTTGGTATCGACCTCTGTAATGATTTTATCCACCACTACAGGATAAGGTATATACGGGTTTTGCATTACTAACTCCCTAATTATAATTTTGAAATATCTTCAACAATTTTTCTTATATCAATATTCACTGGACAAGACATAACGCAACGGCCGCAACCGACACAGGCAATAGCATTAAACATGTCCACATAATATTTGAATTTATGCATCGTGCGTTGACGCCACCTTTCCTTCTGGGAAGCACGCGGATTATGACCCGATGTTTCCTTGGTAAACATCGGGAACATGCAGGAATCCCACGACCGGATACGGACACCATCACTGCCTTTCACTTCGTCACTGATATCGAAGCAATGGCAGGTAGGACACAAATAAGTACAGGTGCCACAGGCCAGGCACTTGCCGTGAATCGTGTTCCAGAAGGGATTATCGAAGTTCTTGTCCAGAATTGGCTTTACTTCATGAGCGGGAATCTTGGATTTAATCGCTTCTTTGACTTTGGTTGCTATTTCGTTTTTCTTTGTCTCGGCGGTAGCATCTGCTTTCGTATCACCGAAATAACCGGCCAGTTTCTCTCCCTTGGGAGTAATAAATTCAACCAGATAATCCGATCCGATATCAGTCAGGAGAATATCCGCTCCTTCCGAAGAAACAGGTTCGCCGTCAACCGATGTGCAGAAACAACTCGCGTAAGGAGGCTTGACACAGGCCAAAGAAATGACTGTGGTGCTCTGCCTTTTCGTGATGTAATAAGTATCCTTATATTTCTCCTGATCAAAAAGCTTGTCGAGCAGGGCAAAACTGTGAGCGTCACAGGGACGTACACCAAACAATACCGATTCATTCGCTTTATTTTCTTCGGCTGAAAAGACCATTCCCTTAGGAGTACGGGTATATTTCATCATGGTTTCCGTGTGCGGGAAGAAAACATTTTTCGGCGCGTTCTTGGAATTCAAATAAGCAAAGTTTGGTTCTGCGTTTTTCTGCAGTGGTTCAAAAAGAATATTATCTTCTTTCTTCACCGGCGCCCAGACAAGGAGTTTTTCAGCCATTTTTTTGGCAATGCCCGCTAAAGCATCTTTTTTTATCAAACGTTTTTCCATAATTAAGAATTTTCTCCAACTGTTTGTTTACAAAGCATGCGCTAATTTCGCGTATAATTTATTAAATCAGCCCCAATTGTTTCAAAAGCGGTTGCGGATCAAAAATATGAGATTTAAACGTATCTTTTGATCCGGGAAGATCCATTGCCAGTGAAATCAATTCCGTAAAATAAAACACCGGCAGCTTCTTACCTTCGCTGGGACGCATATCCAGATTGGCCATACAAAGCGGACAGGCCGTCACTACACAGTTGGCTCCTGCTTCCCTGGCGGCATTCATCAGATTATCGCACATATCCACAACAATCGCTGTTTTACTGATCGCCAGCGAACCGCCGCAGCAATCCGTCTTGTAAGACCAGTTCTTCACCTCGGTGCCCATAGCGGCCATAATTTTATCCATCATGAAAGGATTTTCATAATTTTCAAACTCGCAAATTTCCGGGGGTCTGAGCAACAGACAACCGTAATAAGAAACCGGTTTCAAACCGGTAAGCGGCTTAACTACCTTCGCTGTCAGCGCATCAATACCGATTTCATTGTAAAGGATATCGATGGGATTGCGAATCGCAATGCCACCCTGATATTTTGCTCCAACCACGCCTTCAATCTTTGCTTTGAGGTCTTTGTCGGCTTTTAAATGATGCTCGGCTGTTTTAAAACGATTGTAACAGGCGGCACAGGGCACCATGACATCCATCGCGTCTTTTTCCGCGGCAATCAGATTACGCGCCGAAAGCGCAATGGATAAATCAAAATTTGTGCTGTGCGCGGAAGAAGCTCCGCAGCAGGACCAGTCGTCAACTTCCTTCAGTTCGATATTGAGGGCTCGACTGACGGCCTTCATGGACTGATCATATTCTTTTCCCGTCGCGTGCAGCGAGCAGCCCGGATAGTATGAAACTTTCAACTCTAGCCTCCTTAACTTTCTTTACGAGTGCTTTGTTTTTTCAAAAATATTTTTTACCGATTTCATGTCTTTCGTCCGCGGTGAAAGCAGCGACAGCTTGCCTTTCATGAACATATCCAGACCCAGCATCGCGTCGGAGAATAGATCTCCGGACTTGAGTTTGTACTCCACCATCATAATCGGTTCGTTGATTCGGCCGCCTCTCTTCATGCCGGCGAGGAACGCTTCATGGAACTTCAGCACATTCTTCTCGTAGGCGCCGACACCGGTTTCGATAGCCATCTGCCTCAGCACATCCATCATTCGGGCAATATCGACCTTATTGGGACAGCGCGTAATGCAGGTTTCACAGGACAGACAGATCCAGATGGTCGAACTGTTGAGCACCTTGTCGCGCTGACCGTTCTGAATCATTTTGATAACCTTGTTGGGGTTATACTCCATGTGCTTTGTCATAGGACAACCGGCCGTGCATTTACGGCAGTGATAACAGGCCTGCAACGGTACACCGTGTATTTTTTTGTTTACTTCTTCCAGAAAAGTTTCCATGTAAACTCCATTATCTCGAACTAATTATGGGTTGTAGACAAAGTCTCCCTTATCGTGATGTTCATCGTACTTACCGAGCGGCGGCATATCTTCCATCGAAGAACCGGCTCGGCTTCCGAACATTTCCCAGCCGTCCTTGTCAATCTTCTTGAGGAACTTGCGCAGGTCGACGCCCATCGGGCAAACGGAAACGCAGGAGCCGCAGTCAACACAGCGTCCGACCATGTGATACAAACGCATAAACTGAAACACCTGAGTGTCGGCCTTATCTTCGCCGATGCCCACCCACTGCGGCTGACTCTGTTCCACAAAACAGGTCGGGCAATAGCAGGACGGACAAGCCTGACGGCAGGCGTTGCAGCGCATGCATTTGTCCATTTCCTTGATAAAGTAAGCCCAGCGTTCTTCGATCGGCTTGCCTTCAAATTCTTTTACTTCGTTATATTCCGCGTCGGGATTCATCGCCGGAGCGTTTTGGCCTACCATGACGTCGGAAATTATTGGATTATTGAACCGGCAGGTTTTGCAGCAATCCGCCAGCACATCTTTAAGAGCGACTGTCTTATCGCCGTCGGATGTTTTCATCTTGATCTGACCGCCGTCAAGCGATCCGTCCACGATGTCCGCGCCGCCGATGGCCACTTTCAGACCTTTGCCATCCACGTAACCATCGCAGGGAACGCCGATAATGTAAATCTCATCGCGGCCGTATTGTCTTTCCTGCAGGTGAATGATCAGCGATCTGGTCGTGCAGCCGCGGGCGACAACACCAATAACCTTTTTCTTCCGGTCTTCCGGTTTGACCCGCTTTTGTGAATTTTTATGCGCGGTGATCAAGTCATGAACATACTTGGCCAGATTCTGCGTGCAGAGATTATTCCAGACAAGCTTGTCGGCTTCCTCCGGCGCCGTGATAAAGCAGGGCGTTGCTGTTAATGGAAGCGTGCCTTTTTCATAACCGATGATCACGTCGGCCTTCTTTTCCAAAAGCAGCCTTTTTGCTTCTTTCTTTACTAATTTACCGGCCGGTCCCATGGCCTTTACTTTCTCCGTAACACCTTTGATGACCTGTGCCCATCTGTCGCCTTCGGAGGCGGAAACCCAGGTAAATATGGTTCTGTCGCCTTCCACACCGATGTAGTTCAGGAAACTTTTTAACGTCGCAAACTTGCGGCGCGCCACCAGATTTCCCGAGATATAGTGGCATTCACCCGGGTGTCAACCCGAAACCAGAACGCCATCGGCTCCGGTCTGCAGGGCTTTCACTATATAGAAAGGATTTATTCTTCCCGTGCAGGGAACGCGAATAATGCGCACATTCGGCGGATACTGAATTCTGCTGATACCAGCCAGATCGGCTCCCGCGTAAGTACACCAGTTGCAGACGATTGCAACGATTTTCGGTACCCATTCTTTGTTTGCTAAATTTTCAGCCATATATTCTCCTTCCGGCGGCAATGCGGCTTTATCAGCCGTTTACCTTAGTTTAAATTATATATCTGGGCCAACACTTCTTCGTTGTTGAAACCGTTAAGATCAACGGCATTCATACGGCAGGATGCCGTGCAAACTCCGCAACCCTTGCAAAGAACCGTGTTGACTTCAGCGCAGCCTTCCGCAACATTGACCTGAATTGCACTATAAGGACAATTGATTTCCGCAAGCAGAGCATCTTTCTTTGTTCACATAAGCTGTTTTACCTTCCGCCTCGATGAAATCAAGACACAGAACCATGACGGCGCGTGAAACAGCAGCGTTGGCCTGAGTAATTGATTCGTCACTGAATTTGGGCGAGTGAGACATGCCGCACATGAACACACCGTCTGTTGCGAAATCAACGGGGCGGAGTTTAACGTGAGCTTCGAGGAAGAAGCCGTCCTGATTGGTGGGCACTTTCAACATCTGTCCGATGGCCGCGTTTTCCGGATTCGGCACAACACCGATGCTCAGAGCCACTATATCAGCAGGCAGATTGACCTGTTCGTTAAGAATCGGGTCAAATACTTTGACTTCCACCTTATCTCCGACGGCAACAACCTCCGGTTTACGATCTTCTTCATAAGAGATGAATTTGATATTTAGTTCACGTGCTTTCTTATAATAATCTTCTTTGAAAGCGAAGGTGCGGATATCGCGATAAATGATAGTGATGTCGCGCGAAGGATCGGCAGCTTTGAGTTCCAGCGCATTCTTGATCGCTTCAGAGCAGCAGTAACGGCTGCAATACGGTCTTTCCTTGTCGCGGCTTCCCACGCAATTAATCATAACGACGTTTTTCACCGCAGCGAGCTTGGGATCTTTTTCGTAAATCAGAGTTTCCAGCTCTCTTTGTGATTTCACCGCGGCATTCTGACCGTAGAGATATTCCTGGGTCTTGTTTTCATAAGCGCCGGCGGCCACAATCACTACGCCGTGTTCAAATACTTTTTCGCCTTCCTTGACCTTGACTGTAGTCTTATAATTTCCGATGAAACCTTCGATCTTATCGATCTTGGCGCTCGTCGCAACGGTGATCAGAGGATTCTTGTAAACTTTTTCCAGAAGCGCTTTTAAGTGAGCCTTGGCATCAAGGCCTTCCAGCGTTTTATAAAGATGATTGTAATTACCGCCGAGACGATCCTCTTTTTCCACGATGCAAGAAGCAAATCCCTGATCGGCCAGCGACAGCGCTGCTGTCATACCGGCCAAACCGCCGCCGATAATCAAAGCCTGATGATTGACGGAAAGCTGACCCGGTTTCAAAGGTTTCAGGTATTGAGCCTTGGCTACAGCCATGCGCAGCAGATCTTTTGCTTTTTCGGTAGCTGCTTCCGGTTCGTGCATATGCACCCATGAATCCTGATCGCGGATATTGGCCATCTCAAACAAATATCTGTTCAAACCGGCCTTTTCGCAGTTTTCCTGGAACAGGCCTTCATGCGTACGGGGTGAACAGGATGCTACAACAACACGGGTGAGATCTTTTTCCTTGATAACTTCGGCCATCTTCACCGCCGTATCCTGCGAACAGGTAAAGAGGTTGTCGGCCGTGTAAACAACATTGGGCAGTGTCGCGGCATAATCTCTGACTGCCGGAACATCAACAACACCGCCGATATTGATACCGCAATGACAGACAAACACGCCGGTGCGCACTCCAGTGCCGCGCATATCTTTTTCTTCTGGATTTTCCACCGGAGTAATCATCGTTCCGCGCCTTGCGGCCAGTAATCCTTCCGCACACGCGGCGGCGGCTGAGGCTTCCATAACCGTTTCGGGAATATCTTTAGGTCCGCCGAATGCGCCGCAGACGAAAACGCCGGGGCGTGATGTCTGAACAGGATTTTCCAACTGTGTTTTACAGAAACCATGCTCTTCCAGATCAATGCCCATGCTGGCAGCCAGCTTTTTGGCTTCCTTGGGCGGTGTGAGACCGACGGACAGAACGACCATATCAAATTCTTCTTCGTTTAAGGTTCCATCCTGATTGACATATTTCATCACCAGATTGTTCGTCTGCTGCATTTCTTTAATGACTGACGGCATCGAACGAATATAGCGAATTCCGTATTCATCTTTAGCGCGATTGACAAAACGGTCGAAATCCTTGCCATGAGCGCGAATGTCCATGTAGAAAATTGTCGGTTCCAGTCCCTTGGCATGTTCTTTAGCGATAATCGCTTCCTTGGTCGCATACATACAGCAAACCGATGAACACCAGCTGTTATCACAGGAAACATCGCGTGAACCGACGCATTGAATGAAGGCGATTTTTTTGGGCTCCTTGCCGTCGGAGATTCTCTGAACGTGACCGAAGAAAGGTCCGGACGCGGACAGGATTCTTTCGAACTGAAGCGCCGAAACAACGTTTTTATAAATACCGTAACCGAATTCGCCGCGCAGACGCGCGTCGAAAATTTCGAAACCGGGCGAAGCGATTACAGCGCCGACTTCGATGGTTTCTTCTTCAATCGTCATGTCGTGGTCAATGGCCTTGGCGATACAGGCATCCACGCACTGATAACATTCCGAACAAATACCGCAATTTAAACAGCGCAGTGCTTCCGCTTTGGCCTGTGCTTCGTCAAAACCAATACCGACTTCCTTGAAATTGGTTCTGCGTTCTTCCGGTTTCATGAGGGGATATTTTTCACGGGGGACTTTGGCCACGTTGGAAACATCGGCCTTATCAGCCAGATCTTTGGTCCAGTCTTTGGCGCGGCCGGCTTTTACATCTTCGCCCATCAGATAACGATTGATGGATTTGGCCGCTTCCTTACCGGCAAACACGGCCTTAACAACTGTCTGCGGACCGGTAGCCACGTCACCACCGGTGAAAACCCCGGCAACATTGGTCGCATAAGTAACTTCATCGTAATCGAGGTTATTCCACTTATTAATGGAAACGCCGCTTTCTTTGGTAATGAAAGATAAATCTGCTTCCTGACCAATGGCGGGAACGATAGAATCGCATTCAACTATAAATTCAGAACCTTTTATTTCAACAGGACGGCGACGACCGCTCTTATCAGGTTCGCCTAATTCCATTCGGGTACATTCGACACCGGTAACTTTTCCGTCCTTGCCTACAACACGCTTGGGGGCAACGAGGAATTTCATTTCGACGCCTTCTTCAATAGCCTCTTCGATTTCTTCGGGTGCTGCAGGCATTTCCGCACGGGTCCGGCGATAGAGAATGAAAACTTCTTTCGAACCGGTTCTGACGGCTGTCCGCACAGCATCCATGGCCACGTTACCACCGCCGACAACGGCGACCTTGTCGCCCAGGGAAACTTTCTTGCCTAGATTGATCTGCATCAGATAATCGACGCCATGAATCACGCCCTGCATATCCTCGCCGGGAATATTGAGCTTGCTGCTCTTCATGGTACCGCAGCCGATGAAAATCGCGCTGTAATCGGACTTCAGTTTGTCAAAAGAAATATCTTTGCCGATTTTTGTATTGAGGTGAATCTTAACGCCCAAGTCTTCCATGACCTTGATTTCTGCATTGAGGACTTTTTTGGGAAGGCGGTATTCGGGAATACCGACGGCCATCCAACCACCCGCTACGGGCAGGGCTTCAAAAACTTCCACATCATAACCTTCAATGGCCAGGTAGTAAGCACAGGTCAATCCCGAGGGGCCGGCGCCGATAACGGCGACCTTTTTGCCCTTGCTTTCCTTCTTTTCGGGCATATAGCGGGTATCGCTGTTCATGTCGAGATCCGCAACGAACTGCTTGAGGTGCATAATATCAATGGGATCATCCACTTTGCCCCGCATACAGGCCGTTTCACAGGGATGGTTACAAACACGGCCGCAGACGACGGGGAAAGGATTATCCTGTTTGATAAGTTTGAGAGCTTCTTTAAATTTGCCCTCGCCGATCAGAGCCACATAACCCTGAACGCTGATATGGGTCGGACAATTGGATTTACAGGGAGATGTCCCCAGCTTGTCGATGGCAAAACCGCTGGGAATAGCCTGAGGGAAATGCCGGTAGATAGCTTTTCTTTCACTTAAATTGCCGTTGAATCCGGCTTTTACGGAAACCGGACAGACATTGGCACAATCACCGCATCCTGTACATTTGTTCAGATTAACAAAACGCGGGGCGCTGGTTAATTTAACTTTAAATTTCCCCGGCTCGCCTTCTACTGCTTCGACAGTGCGTCGTGTTTTAATTTCTACATTAGGATGTCGTCCAACTTCAACCAGTTTTGGCGACAATATACAGGCGGAACAGTCATTTGTGGGAAAAGTCTTGTCCAGTTGCGCCATTACGCCGCCGATGCTGATCCCGTTTTCGACCAGATATACTTTCATTCCGGAATTGGCTAAATCGAGAGAGGCCTGAATACCGGCGATTCCCGAACCAACTACCATTACCGCACCAACTTTTTCGTTATCTTTTAGCACCTGATTACACCTCTTTATTCTGTATGAAAGAACCTCAAAAAATTGATATTAACAAGCATTGGTCGGCTAACATAATTTGCTTATCCTGTCAAGAGCATTAGCCTTGTTTATTTGTTTTTTGTCGCTAACTTATTGATATAATAAAATTAAAAAAATGACTGCCGTTCACTGACCGGCATTCATGGATGGCTCAATAAATCTCATTTTTAGTCATCTTAATCTTTTTTCAAAAACCATTATTTTATTCTAATCACGGGTATGAAACCACAAAGCAAGCTACGGGGTATCATACCCTCCGCTTTGTCCCGATGTATCGGGATTCAACTTACCAATTCCGCTACGCATCGCTTTCGGAATTGGAGTTTCACGAAGAATTTGAATCATTACTGACAAAAAAACAGACTCAATGGAGAATGCCGGCCAAACGCAATTTCCCTGATTTTTTAAAAACAGAAAAAAAGTAAACCATGGATATATTTTATATCTTAATTTTTCGGACCAAGCCACGGTCTTGTGTTGTCTAAAAGATAATCGTCGCTGTGCTCCATCATGCATTCCGGGCAAAGATGAACCATCATCTGGCTTTCCATATGCCGGACAGTCAACAATCGCGACGCGTTCTGATTGCAGCAGAAGCATCTGTCCGCCACATCATTTTTATGAAAACGATAACTTTCTTCATCATAGTATTTCATATAAATTGTCTCAAATGTTTTTAATTAGCTTACCTGAAAATATATTACTCTTAAAATAGATTTAAAAATTTGTCCCGGACGTTTTTCGTGCCGGATCTATTTGGCAGGGAAATGTGAGCACAAACGTCGTTCCCTCGCCTTCTTTTGACGAAACTGCGATACAACCATTGTGTGACTCCATTATTTTTTTGCAGAAAGTCAATCCCAGACCGGAACCACTGTGTTTTTCATTTTTTCCACCACATCTGAAAAAAGGCTCGAAAATTAACGAAAGCTTCTCCGGGGGAATGCCCATCCCCGTATCCGCAATGCTGACGTTAATGTAATATTCGTCGTGTTGACAGGTAACTATTATTTTGCCTCCGTCAGGAGTGTATTTTGTCGCGTTGCCGATAATGTTGGTAAACACCCTTACCAGGCTTTCCTCATCTCCTGTTATCTGGGGTAACTTTTGGGGAATATTTGTTTCCAGAGAAATTCCCCTCTTCCGGCAGAGAGGGGTCATTTCCTCCACGCTCCGGGAAATGATGGCAGCTAAGAGTAAAGAGACTTTCTGTTGTGAAAGAGTTCCATTTTCTATGCGGCTGATGTCCAGCCAGTGTTCAACCATTTCCTCAAGATTCTGGATGCGTTTTCTGCATCGTTCAATGATTTCCCTGACGTCTTTGTCGAAGCGCTCTCCCGCTATTTCGTTGAGCGCCTCAATGTATTGTCGTATAACGACAAGCGGAGAACGCATTTCGTGGCTTACAAAAGTTATGAAGTTTCTTTCCATCAGGTCTTTTTCTTCCCTCAATCTCTTCGTCTCGATTTTGAGATTGCGGTGTTCCAGCCCGCGCTTTGTCAGAGCTCTTAATTGATCAGGATTAAATGGTTTGGGAAGATAGTCGTAAGCTCCCTTTTGCATGGCTTCGACTGCCGAGACAATAGTCGCAAATCCCGTGATCATGACGAGGACAATATCAGGTATGTCCCGTGAGAGGATCTCAATTATTTCCATCCCCGATAGATTGGGCATTTTAAGATCAATAAAAGCCATATCAGGCAAATTCTCCCGTGCCAGCTTTATGCCGTCGATCCCCTGCTCGGCAGTAAGCACAGCGTATCCGGATTTCTCCAGCACCTGCCTGCACCCGTCACGAAGAGCTTCTTCATCATCGATGATAAGAATCAGGTATTTTTCAGACTTGTTCGTCATGGCTATTTGACGCCCAGTTCCTGAGCAATGTATCTTAGAAGATCATCTGCCTTTATGGGTTTCTGCAATACCTTGTTGACTTTGGGGAATTCCGGAGGCGGTTCGAAGGAGTTGTAAGGGCCCTGAAGATCGACAGCACTCAGCATAAAAAGAGGCGTTTCTTTTCCCGTATCGGTGGCACGGATTTTGTTCAATACCGAGAAGCCCTCACCCCATGTTTCCATCATCATATCGATAATAGCCAGATCTGGACTTATTGATTTCCAAATCTCCACTCCAGTCTTTCCATCTTCCGCCAAAAATACCTCGTACCCACCCTTTTCCAGAATAAGTTTGGTGGCAAATAAGAAATCTTTGTCATCGTCTATTAGGAGTATTTTCTTCTTAATCGTCATGATCAAACACCTCCATAATATTTTTATTACTTAATAATAGCAAAGATAATGCCAGTTCATAAGATATTGAATTAATTGATTATATTATTGTGGTAAGCTGTCAAAATTTGTTTAAGGGGCAAAACGCCCCTAGATTAATGCTCTGTCTTTATATTGAAGTTGCGTATTTTTATTCTCAGAGTCTTTCTGTTGATACCGAGGAATTCTGCCGTTTTGTTAATCTGAAAATGGAAGTGTTTAAGAGCCTTTTCGATGTGCTCTTTTTCGACATCGACTAGGGTTACCCTGCCTGAAGAAGAATCCACCACCGGTGTTTTTGCTCCTTCACCCTGACCATAGTAAAAAATATCTGATAAATTTACTGTTTCCTGGTCGCAAAGGACGCACAAACGTTCGATGGTATTTTTCAGTTCTCTGACGTTTCCGGGCCATTTGTATGACAATAGCGATTTTTTTGCTTCTTCAGAAAGGTGTCGTACTTTGCTCTTATGCTTTTTTTGATAATGATCGATATAATGCTCGGCGACAGGAATGATATCCGCCTTGTGCTCTTTCAGAGGCTTTATATCCAAAGGAACAACTGAGAGACGGTAAAACAGGTCTTCCCTGAATTTTCCCGCTACGATTTCAGCATGTAAATCCCTGTTGGTTGCCGCTATTAACCGTACATCAACTTTTTCGGGCGATGATTTGCCTACCCGCGGGACTTCCTGTTCCTGAATCACCCGCAACAACTTTGCCTGAATATTCAAATTGATATTGGAAATTTCGTCAAGAAATAAAGTCCCTGTATCCGCCATCTGGAACCGGCCTTCGCGTGATTCCGTGGCACCGCTGAAAGCGCCCTTGACATGTCCGAAAAGTTCGCTCTCCATTAGATTTTCAGCCAGTGACGAACAATCAACAGGTATAAATGGCTTGTCGGACCGCTTGCTTAATTGGTGAATGGTGCGCGCTACAAGTTCTTTTCCGGTGCCGCTCAATCCGGTAATTAAAACAGTGCTGTCGGTCTGCGCAATGCGCCTGATTGAATCTTTGAGTTCTTTCATGTAGTCGCTAGATCCAATGAGCAGGGCAAGGTTTTGTTCGTTGCCGCATGGTTCATCATCCTTTAGCGCAACGCTTACCGCTTCGTTGAGTTCAGCAGCAGAATATGGCTTTGTGAGAAAATTGAATGCGCCTTGACGCATTGCTTCCACCGCCAGCGGTATTGTCCCGAAGCCGGTGACGATAATGACTTTGGCGGATACATTTTTTTCTTCTTTCAGTTTCTTCAGGATATCCATTCCGCTCACGTTGGGCATTCTGACGTCCAGTAAAATCAAGTCATAGGAATTTTTCAGTCCCATCTGCAGACCGTTGACAGCATCTCCTGCACAATCGACATGATATCCTTTGCGCGTAAGAACCTGCTGACATCCGTCCCGGATGACTTCTTCATCATCAATAATAAGAATTTTCCTGCTTTTGCTTGACGCTTCTTTCACTTGCCCCCTCATATAGTCGTCCCTTAAAAAATAATAACATATTTTTTAAGGGGCAGAAAGTTAATAATTTTATCTATATATGTCATAATTGACATATTACAAACAGGCAATGAAATCGACATTGTACAACAGATGCGAAGACACATTGGCTGATTAATTAGTTGTCCCTGAAAAAGTTACAACATGGGAAAGTTTTGATCAATCTTTGGTTGTACTGTTTGTGTATAAACAAAAAAGACCTGGGCTGCGCATGACACGCTTGGCGGATGTCCGTTTCCTGTAATTCAATCTTAGCTAACAACATTATCCGATGAATTTTCTGTCTCTTTATGCACAGGCAGGCAGATAATAAAAGTAGTGCCCCTTCCCTTTCTGCATTCGACGTCTATAGTGCCTTTGTGTTTTCTAATAATTCCGTAGGCGATGGAAAGTCCCAGGCCCGTTCCTTGACCGGGTTCCTTCGTTGTAAAGAATGGTTCAAAGATGTGGTAAATATACTTTTCATCTATTCCTTTGCCTGTGTCGGTTATAGTAATACGAACGGTGTCTTTTCCTCTCAATGTAGTTGTAATGGTTAGCTTTCCGCAACCCTTCAAGGCGTCCGCCGCATTGATGAACAAATTGAGGAAAACCTCCTCTAATCTCGATATGTCGCCTTTTATTTCTGGAAGATTTTGAGCAAGATTTATTTCTATTTCTATTCCATGAAACATAGCCTGGTCTCTTACCAATTTGAGAGATGTATTGATAATCTGATTTATTTGTAGAGGAATCATATCCCCCGTAGGAGTTCTCGCGAAATCCAACAGGCTTTGCACAATTTCTTTACAGCGGTTTGTCTGATAAATAATTTTCTGAATGTTTTCCTTAAGCGGACTGTCTTCCGCAACATCCTCTAAAATTATATTACTGTATAAAAGAATCCCCCCCAGAGGATTGTTGATTTCATGAGCCACACCGGCCGCCATTTGTCCCAGCGCAGTTAATCTTTCAGTTATTGAAAGCTGATAATGCATTTTCTGCAATTGATCATTATGGTCTTTGAGAGATTTTGCCATTTCGTTAAAAGCTTCATCCAGCATGTTGAATCCGGATATATTATCTGGCGTTAATTTATAATCAAGGTTGCCGGAAGCAATTGCTTCGGTTGCCTTTTTAAGTATTCGTATTCTTTTGATAATGGTGTTTCCAAAATACAGGGAAATAATAAAAGCTATAATCATCCCTAGTGTGGTTATTCCAAGATTTAACCAGATCATGTGCCACTTTATGTCGCGGTATTTGGCTTCCAGAATCCCTGTGTAGAGAACACCGATGAGCTTTTTATCCATGTTATAAATAGGCGTATAAGTAGTAATATACCAGTCTTTTACAACGAAGGCCCTGCCCACCCAGTCTTTTCCTTCCTTGATGACCCGTTCATAAACTTCTTTGGAAAGAATCGTGCCGATGGCCCTTTTGTTATCTTTAGTCATGACGTTTGTTGATATGCGTACGCCTCCCTGAAAGATAGTGGCCACTCCTATTTCCTGGCCTTTGTATTTTTCTTCGTGATATACAGTCTCTTTAATCCTATCCACTATTTCGTTGTCCTTATTGATAAGAACGCCTCCTATCAGAACACCCATTAACACGTTTGTATTTTTATCTATTAACGGATAAGCAACCTTCATGACCATCCCGTCAACAAGTTTATCTTCCCGGATATCGGCAGATAGCGGTGTTTTAATAATATCCGTTTGAGCCCTGTTTGAAAGAGCAGGATTTTCTCTTAAAATATTTTTAATCGGCATAAGTTCAGTCGAAGAGAGCGGGATTTTTGACCTTATGCAGTTTCTGACAACGGGGTCATTCAATAGGTTGTCCCCGGAAATTCCCGGGTTAGCCGCCCGGAATAAGACCCTTCCTTCTCTATCCACAACCGTCAGCATGTCCAGAAAAACATGGTCATTCCCCTGTTGAGTACCTGTTTCTTTTCGAATTAATCTTTTAAGATGTGCCATACCGTTTATATCATTCTTATAGATAAGTTCGCGCAGATCAGAACCTTCGGCGGTAAACTGAACCAGATACATAATTTTATCTATCTTATTATTATAGATCAGTTTGGCCGTATTGATATCCTGGCGCACTCTGTTTTCTACTTCATCAATTGTGTTTCTGTTGATTGTCCATATGCTGACGACAGTTGCAAAGATACCGGTAAGGCAGGCAGCAATCAAAAATCCGAACGCAAGACGGCTTTGTAAATCCAATTTTAAAAGCCGCCGTATTAGTTCATGATTGATTTTCATTGTTTCAGCCCGATTTTGGGAATGGTTTGAAGACTATCATGGAAAGCATAGCATTATCAAACATTCTTTAGAGAAGCCAGGCCGTATGATATACAAGCTCAGCCGATCATCTTTTTTACCCGCAAAAGAAGTTCGGCAGCCGGGACAGGCTTGGCCACATAATCCTCTGCCTGCAGATATTCACCGTCCATTTCCGGCGAGAATTTAAATCCTGTCTTACCGGTAACGGCAGTTACCATCAAAATGGGTATGCTTTTGTATTTTTCATCATGTTTCAGGCTATAACACAAATCAAATCCATCCGTGTGCTTGTCCATCATGACATCCAGGATAATCAATGCCGGCCTGTCCGCTTCAATGGCTTTGCGGCCGTCTTGAACGTTTAGAACATGATGAACATTGAAGCCGCTATTTCCTAAAACAATTTTAAGAGCTTCGCCATAGTCTTTATCGTCATCAATAATCAGTATCTTCTTTTTCTCAGACATTATGACCTCCGATATGGGAATTGGTTACCAAGTAGTTATATTATTCAGCAATCGCTTTCACAACTTCAAGCGTGCCGATGTGCACGGGACAATGATCGGAACAACGGCCGCACCCTACACAACCGCATAAACCATCCTGAATGTCGGTTTTGTTATAATCAATCAGTTTGTGCTCGTGACGTCTCTTGAGCCTTAGGGCCTGGATCATCCGGGGATTGTGGCCTGACGCCTCACGAGTAAAACCTCCGTAAAGACAAGCATCCCATGCCCGCAATCGTATACCGCTCCCGGAAGAAAACTGCTGATCATAAACATTAAAGCAGGTGCAGGTGGGACACACAAAGGCACAACCACCGCAGGTGATGCACTTTGCGCCAAAATCATCCCAGACTTTTTCAGCAACCTTTTTATCCCTTAGCTTATTCATGGCTTTAATGACCGCTTTCACCTCAGGTATGTTCTTTTTTGCGTTTTGCAGGAATTCATCTATTTGCTTCTTCGCAAGAGAGTCATCTATTTCGGAAAGGGGTATGCCGGAGAGCAATTCGTTGCCCCGGGAACTACCGATTTCGATGAGAAAAACATCCCCTTTGTCATAGAACTGCAAATCGAATCCTTGTTTTGCGACAGGACCACTGAGTGTGGTGGTACAGAAACAGGTTTCGTTTTGCGCTTTGGGACAGGCCATTACAATTGTCGCCGCAGCATTCTGCCTGGCATTATAATAAACATCTTTGTTGTCACGCGCCATAAAACTCGACGCCTGACGAATGCCCATCATATCGCAGGCACGTAGTCCGAAAATGAGCACCTTGTTTGCCGCCACTACTTCCAGATACTCGTTATTTTCCACATTGAAAGTTATCTCCGCCTGCGGGAAAAAAACAGATTTGGGAGAAAGCGGCGGTTTTTTATAGTCTAGTGTGAAAGTTTTTTCGCTGAAATCACCGAATATACAATCACCATTCTCTGTTTTCGTCGGAGAAAGTACTTCGTACTTCTGAGCCCATATACCCAGCGTTTTATTAATGTCTTTTTTGGCCAGTGTTTTCATGCGCATCTCCTTATTTTTACTGCACACCCCTTATATTCAGGAATTTTGGCAATAGGATCAAATGCAGGGTTGGTCAAAAGGTTTATGGAGGCTTCTTTAAAATGAAAAGTGGAAAAAACAACTTTTTGCGGAACTCTGTCCGTAATCTCCGCCTTCAATTCTATCGATCCGCGGCGGGAGCTTATCTCAACTTTATCATGATTCCTTATGCCCAGTTTTTTGGCGTCCTCCGGGTGGATTTCCAGCAGTGCTTCGGGAGCCTCCCGATCCAGAATGCTTACACGACGCGTCATGGTGCCGGTGTGGTAATGATAGTAGATGCGTCCTGTGGTCAGCATAAAATTGTATTCCTCATCAGGTATTTCCGCCGGCGGCTTGAATTCACAGGGCATAAATGTTCCCAGCCCCTTGCTGAATTTATCCTTATGCAGAAAAGGTGTGCCCGGATGTTCCACCGTGGGACACGGCCAGGGCAGCCCATTGCCTTTACTTAACCTTTCATAAGTTATGCCCCCGTAAGAAGGGGTCAGAGCGTTTATCTCTCTAAGTACATCGACAGGTGATTCATAATTCATCGGATAACCGGCAAGTTTGCTGATTTCACAAATTATCTGCCAGTCGGGACGGGCTTGTCCCGGAGGAGAAACAGCTTTTGCTCCAAGCTGTACCTTTCTTTCCGTGTTGGTATAGGTGCCGTCTTTTTCCGCAAAGCAAGCTGCTGGCAAAACGACATCGGCTTTTAAAGCCGTCTCGGAAAGAAAAATATCCTGCACAACAAGAAGATCAAGATTGGAAAGAGCCTGTTCAATGTGCGAGGTATCGGGATCGCTCATCAACGGATTTTCTCCCATAATATACAGAGCCTTCAGTTCTCCTTTCTGAGCGGCAATCATCATATCGGTGATGGTCAGTCCGGGCTTGTCGTCCAGTCCTTCAACTTTCCACGCTTCTTCAAATTTCTTCTTTACGTTCGCGTCAATAACCGGCTGATAAGCGCTGTAAACATTGGGCAGACCGCCCATATCGCAGGCGCCCTGAACATTATTCTGACCGCGCAGCGGATTGACACCGACGGCGGGACGACCCAAATGACCGGTCAGCATGGCCAGATTCGCGCAGGTTTTCACATTGTCCACACCGGTCGTATGCTGCGTGATGCCCATGGCGTAGGCAATCATCGCTTTGTCCGCTTTGGCGTACATGCGCGCCGCTTTTTTCAAATCCACGGTGGATATGCTGGAAATTTTTTCCACAACTTTCGGCGGATATTTGCTGACGATTTCTTTTAATTGCTCGAATTTTTCAGTCCTCGTCTCGACAAATTCCTTGTCATAAAGATCTTCTTCAATAATGACATTCATCATACCGTTTAATACGGCCACATCCGTGCCGATATTTTGCCGCAGATGCAGATCGGCAAACTTTGCCAGCGGTATTTCTCTCGGATCAATAATCAGCAATTGCGCGCCTCTTTGTTTGGCATTGATGATGCGCGACCCGATTAAAGGATGCTGTTCCGTTGTATTGGAACCGGTCACAAGGAATAAATCGGCATCATCGAAATCGTTTATCGAATTTGTCATGGCTCCGGAACCAAATGTCGCGGCCAGACCGACCACGGTGGAGCTGTGTCAAAGCCGGGCACAGTGATCGACATTGTTTGTTTTGAAAACCGCCCGCGCCAGCTTCATAAAAAGATAATTTTCTTCATTAGTCACTTTTGCCGAACAGAGAAACCCCAGAGAGCGCGGACCATATTTCTTTTTTGTATCAATCAGCTTGTCCGCAACAAACTTCAACGCTTCTTCCCAACTTGTTCCTACAAGCTCTCCGTGCCTGCGCACCAGCGGCATGGTCAACCTTTCGGAAGAATGGATAAATTCATGAGAGTTCCAACCTTTCACGCATAACATGCCTTTATTAATCGGATTCGAGGGACTAGGCTCAACACCCACCACCCTGTCTCCTTCCGACAGGAGATAAAAACTGCACCCGCATCCGCAAAAGGGACATACGCTTCTTGTCCTTTTCATGATCAGATTGCCTCCTTAATGTTTTCAATCTCGGGATAGGGAAAGACCGGCCCCTCAATGCAACAATACTTGTCTCCGAAAGCGCAGTGTCCGCACTTTCCTACACCGCATTTCATCATTCTTTCCAGGGACATGAAAATATGTTCCTTGGCAAATCCTAAGTTAAGAAGTTTTTGCAAAACAAAACGATACATTACTGGCGGACCGCATAGCACGGCGTATGTTTCCCTGGGCGAAAGATCGGTACGGTCGAACAGGCCAGTAACCACGCCTACATACTGTTTCCATATTCCTTCATCATCCCTATCCACACTATAGAGATAATTGATGTCATCGCGATCAAAAAAACTTAACAATTCATATTTAAACAGAACATTATCGGGATTATTTGTGCCATACATTAAAATGATATCATCAAACTCTTTCCTCTTGTCCAATGCATAGAGCAAAAGTGAGCGTAGCGGGGCAAGCCCGAGACCACCAGCAACAAAAAGCAGTTTGTGCCCTTTGAGCTGTTCCACGGGAAAACCTCTTCCGTAAGGCCCCCTGATGTGGAAGGCAGAGCCTTTGCTCATCTCAAAAAGAGCGTTGGTCACCTTTCCCGCACGTCTTACGCAAATTTCGAGAGTGTCCGGTCTAGTCGGCGGAGAGGATATGCTGATGGGTGCCTCGCCTTTGCCAAAAATGGAAACTTCGATAAACTGTCCCGGCTGATGCCCGAAACTCTCCCACGTTGTTCCATCCTCCAACTTCAATTGAAAGAGCCGATGGTCTTTTATCTGTGGCAAAGCTCTGATAATCGAAACAGGTCGAAGCTGATAAACATTGCCGCAATCACCTCCCATAGCTGTACCTCCTTCATCCTGATGATTCTTGGTTATCTGACGAAAGCAAGTTTAATACCAAAAGGTTATATATTTGATATAACGGCGATATTTGGAACACTCCATGATGTTTTAATGAGAGTGGGGGCAGGATACCCCGACTTCGGGTATATATTACCCCTCTTTCTGTATCGTGATGATTTGCATAAATTTAGGCAAGCGGGACTATTTTCTCCAGTCATAATCGCCATAATAATTCAAACGGAGAATATAATATTGATGGTCGCTTTCCGTTTCTTCTCTGAAAATTTCCGGACAGCAACGATCTCTCGGCTTTCGTAAAATAAAAAAACTGCGGATTTATTTTTTTGTGAAAAACGAAAAATGCAGTCAAGAATACAATATATTTTACGCTTTCTGGAATGTCTCTCGAAGAGGGCATATTCTTTGCTTATGCGTAATAAAATGTTTTATTTATTCATGACGCGATAAAAGCACTTCATCTACCAACATGCTGAGGTTGTCTTAAAGTGTCACCAATTAAATTCAGCCTTTTAAAAGGCAAGGGAGGAAATAAAAAAATATGGCGAATGAAAATTTAGAAAGTAAGAGATGGTTGATTGCCGGCGCAGCTGTTATCATTCAGCTTTGTCTCGGCACCGTGTACGCGTGGTCTGTTTTTAAAATTCCTTTAATGAAAATGCATGGATGGGATGGTAAAACTGTTCAGTACACTTTTATGATCCTCATGGGCATCATTGGACTGGCTGCAGCTTTCGGCGGTACCCTGGTTGATAAAAAAGGCCCCCGTTTTGTCGCTACAATTGGCGGCATTCTTTTCGGTATCGGTACATTGGTAGCCGGTTACGCTGATCAGGTCGGTAATATTTATCTACTTTATCTCGGCTTCGGCGTCATCGCCGCCTTGGGAAATGGTTTCGGCTATGTAACACCTATTGCAACTTTAATTCGTTGGTTTCCCGATAAACGAGGTCTCGTAACTGGTCTTGCCGTTATGGGCTTTGGCGCCGGCGCTTTTTTTATGGGCAAAATCGCTCCGCTCATGATAGCGTCCTTCAAGCAGGTTGATCCGTCCGGAACAGTTTTGGCCTCTGGCGTAGCTAACACCTGGTATATATGGGGTGTTATATTCCTTATCCTTGTAACCGGTTCTGCCCAATTATTTAAAAATCCTCCCAAGGGATGGTTGCCTGCCGGTTTCAAACCAGCCGCTACAACCGTTTCCGCAGCTGATTCTTTCACTTTAGGCGAAGCTGTAAAGACTCCCCAGTGGTGGATGCTTTGGTCTATGCTTTGTCTTAACGTCTCCGCCGGTCTAGGTCTTATCTCCCAACATTCCCCGCTGGCCCAGGATATATACAAAAAAACGATGGGCTTAACCGGTGACTTAACTCCGGAACAAGTAGCCATAGTCGCTGCCGCCGGCGGCGCTGTCGTTGCCTACGCCGCAATATTCAATGGACTGGGAAGACTTTTTTGGGCAAAAATTTCCGATAATATCGGCCGCAAAATGGTCTTCATGATTATGTTTGCCACTCAGGCAGTTTTGTACGTGCTGGTTGCTAAAGGATTTGTTGCCACCTACGTGCTTTTTATAGTAGCTTCCTGCTATCTTCTGGCCTGTTACGGCGGTGGCTTTGCTACGATGCCCGCTTTTGCCGCCGACTCATTCGGCCCGGCTAATATCGGCAAAGTTTATGGCTTTATGCTGACCGCCTGGAGCACCGCCGGTCTCATCGGACCCTATGTATTTGAAGCGTTCAAACCTCAGGCACTGATGATTGCAGCCGGGCTGCTAGCCGTCGGCTTTTGTATAGCGCTTGTTTACAAAGCACCCAAAGGAAAAAAAGCTTAACAATGATTCGACTCTGTTCGTCCGACCTCACATGCGGTCGGACGAACAGATAGTTTATTAAAATCCATGCCTCCCCCATATTCATCATTGGGGTATTTCATCAATAAAGAATTTTCAGCGATTAATATTTTTTTTAAATCAAAGTTTTTAAAAATAATAGAACACGTTTAAGGAAGTGAACTTAAATGATCTTCCAGGAATTGCCAGATATCGCTCTTGCCCTTTTGCGTTATTGCAGAAAAAAGGATGGGCTTTTTGCCAGCCGATACTCGCAGAGTTCGCTCTATTGCGCGCTGACGGGCAATAGTCTGATTATTGGATAATTTATCGGTCTTGGTCAAAACATATAAATAAGGTATGCGGTAATGCTCCAGCCAGTCACGCAAAGACAAATCATCTTCGCTGGGATCGCGCCGGATATCCAGAATTAAAATTACCAGAGCAAGGCACTGTCTCTCCCGCAGATAGGATTCAATCATATCCCCCCAGTCTTTTTTAACGGACTGAGAAACCTTGGCAAAACCGTAACCGGGAAGATCAACGAAAGAAACCTTCTCATTAATCGTGAAAAAATTGATTAACTGCGTCCTCCCTGGAGTATTGCTCGTCTTGGCTAATTTTTTGCGCCCGACAAGCGTGTTGATCAATGATGATTTGCCGACATTGGAACGCCCGACAAAAGCAATCTCCGGCAGTATCGCTGGTGGATATTGAGGCGGCCAGACCGCACTTTTTATAAATTCCGCACTTGTAATTTTCATAGTGTTTAATACTAAAGCTTTACTTCTGATTTATCCACTCTTAAATTTGCCCGGAAAATCTTTTCTTTCAAAATTAGCCATGGCCGGACTAAAAAAGGATATTGCGCTATAATATTGTAGATACTATATATAATAATCCCTTTCAAACAGTATCCTTTTCTTCCCTGTCTCTCCATAACGGAATTATAATATTTCTTAAAAAAATAAGATGTATAATATACCGACCAGAAAACATATGCGAAACGTCCAACCCGCTGACCACCGCTGTTCACTTCCGAAGAATGCATATGAACACTATGAGTGTCATTGGTCATGATAATTTTCCCCCCGCGGGAGTATATTTTTGCCTGCACATCGCTTTCCTCTCGAAAACCGTTTCCCTTACTGTAAAAGGTATCAATATCGTGGGACAGCAGAAGATCTCTTTTTGCCAGAAAAATAGCATGGGTAAAAGGAAGCTCGATATCACCTTCAAATTTTGCATCTAAATTAATATAAAAAAACCGAAAATCAAAAACCGGTCCATCATTTTCTCCCGTTTGAAATCGGGCAATCGCCGAAACCACACTTTCTCCCGGCTTACGAAAAAAATGCCGCCCCGAAACAATGTCCGCCTGTAAACTTTTCAATTTTCCGAGGCAGACTTCCGTGTAATTTTCTTCCAGAAAATCATCATCATCGCCGAATAGAACAAATTCACCATGAGCCGCCAGAAGCCCCCGCCGCCGGGAGTAAGGAGCACCTTTCCTTTTTTTGTTTTTCAAATAAAGCGTTTTTATCAAAGGATACTTGCGGCTGAATTCATTGACAATGGCGGTCGTGTTATCTGATCCTCCATCATCAACAATAATCATCTCTTTAATAAATTTTTGCCGGTAAAACGAATCAAGAACCTGAGAAAGGGTGTATCCGCGATTGAAGGTTGGAATTATTATACTTATCATTAAAGTATGAGTAATTTGACTTTGTTAATTTTTTCTCGCTCAAAAAACATGTATGATGTCCCCGGATTTCCAAGATATTTTATGGTTGAAAAATTCTGGTTTTAGGATTTTCAAGGAGTAATTTTAAATCATACTTTTTATGAGATCTCAAAACGTCGTTCTCAGTCGGTCCTATGCAGGGGTCTTCAGTAACAACATCAACTGTATGGTCATCAAGAAAGTGACAATATAATGTTTTGCCGTGGCAACTCGTACCATCTTCCTGCTCATACAAACTCAAATCTTCATACAGTCTGGATAAAACAGTCGCATTACATTTATTATCAATGAACAGAAACACCAAACTAGACCAAGAATCCATACCATCACCACCAAATAATTTAATAACCGCATAATATCCCCGTTCTATATTCTTACGTATTTCAATTGGTTCTATTTGGTAATAATAAAATTTATCTTTTTCTTTACCCATAAGATCAATATGCTGAAAACATAAAGGTTTGTTTGTATTATTCCTATTAAACATAGCCATTATAAATTCCGTTCCAATGACAGTACCTTCACGACATGCCGGACAATCCAGAAATGCCATAATAAGAGGAGTTCCGGGTAAAGGCACAGCAGAGTGAAGAGAATACAATACAGCTATAGTGTTGTTACATGATTCAGGACAGCCGTCTTTATACCATTCTGGATTTGCCATATGGACGGTATATCCAGTAATCAATTTCAGCGACTGTTTGCCTTTATTGTTTGAATAGCGAAAAGCTTTTTTAGATAGTTCTTCTATTTGTTTGTCACTTTTATTCTCAGGTTCAACAGCTTGAACAGAGAAGACCACAAACATTATACAGGCTAGGATTATCAATGTCTTTTTCATTTTAACTTATGTAAATATTAATAAAGTTCCAAAATATACTTCCTAAAAATAAAACAATGATCAGTAAACATCCAATTACTGTGTTTCTATTCCTTGCTTTTATTAAAGATATAAAAGTAAATATGCTTAATGATAACCAAAATGGATAATGGGGTCAAGTCTTGAAATATCAGTTTCCCCGTCAATTGTAATTATTTTTTATACTACTGGATTCCCGCCTATGCGAGAATGACAAACGTAGGGGCTTTTCAAAAATGGTTAGATGCAAGGCTCCCGATCCCTGAGGAGTGAGACGTATTTTTTGCATACGTCGCAACGACGAAGGGCGAGGGAAACGCAGCATATGACCGTTTTTCAAAAGCCCCACACTCACTCGCGTTCAAAGGTGATGCCATATTTTTCCAGCTTCCTTTCTAGTGTCGGCCTGGACACTCCCAATATATCGCAAATTTCACCTTTATTTTTATCCGTCTCTTTAATAACTTTTCTGATGTAGCGCTCTTCAACTTCATCGAGTGTGAGAAATTTACCCGGCTCCGACGGTTTAAATAAATCAGTTGTCACATCACCCGATAATTTGGAAGCATCTTCCTTGCCCAGTTCGGGGAAGTCACTGACTCCCAAAACCTGCCCTTTGGCCACGACGCAGGCGCGCACCAGCAGATTTTCCAGTTCCCGGACATTGCCCGGCCAGTTATAATTCATGAAAATTTCCATAATTTCGTCGGAAACACCAATGACCTTTTTGTGCAGATCCAAATTAATTTTGGCCAGCAGGTAGTCGATCAACGAGGGAATATCCTGACGGCGCCCGCGCAGCGGTGGCAGAGTAATGGACACGATATTCAGGCGATAATACAAATCATCTCGAAACTTTCCTTCGTTAACCAGAGTCTTTAAATCTTTATTGGTCGCGGCTATGATCCGGGCGTTGACTTTGACCTTATCTTTTCCTCCCACTCTGTCGAATTCCATTTCCTGTAAAACCCGCAGGAGTTTCGCCTGCAGGTTGACGGACATTTCGCTTATTTCATCGAGGAAAACAGAACCGTATCGCGCCAGTTCAAATTTGCCCAGTTTTCGGGCAATAGCGCCGGTGAAGGATCCCTTTTCATGACCGAACAGTTCCGACTCCAGAAGAGTTTCGACAATCGCGGAACAGTTTACCGCAATAAAAGGTTCGTCGGGCGAAGTATTGTTATGAATGACTTTGGCGATTAATTCCTTGCCTGTGCCGCTCTCTCCCTGAATCAGGACGGTGGTGCGGCTTTGCGATACCGTGCCGATGGTTTTAAAAATATCCCGCATTTCATTGCCGGTGCCGATGATATCCCCGACTCGGAAACTTCGGGATGGCTCCATCAAAAGTCCGTCAATCTTTTTTTCCATCTCCAGGGATTTCAGGGCTTTTTTGATCGCCAGATCCAGTTCATCAACATTGACCGGTTTGTGAATGTAATCGAAAGCACCGCTCTTCATCGCATTAATGGTCGTTTCCATGTCGTGAAAAGCGGTTATCATGATGACCTTGACGTTTTCATTTTCTTCCTTGAGATCTTCCAGAACGGTGAATCCATCAATGTCCGGCAGGCGGATATCCAGAATGACGACATCCGGTTGTTCCTGTACATATTTATTCAAGCCTTCAGTACCGGTAAGCGCGGTACGGACTTTGTAGCCTTCTTCAGTCAGATACAAATCCAGTGTCTCAGCAATGGAAGCGTCATCATCAATAACAAGAATACTCGGCATAAGATATTACCTTATTCATTATTTGTAACGGGTAAACGCGCGCTTTCAGTTCCCAGCGGTAAAATTATAAGCACCTTCGTTCCCTCATTCTTTTTGCTGAAAATATCAATCATTCCCTGATGAATATCAATTATTTTCTTTACCAGAGAAAGCCCCAAACCTGTACCATAATTTTTACGCGTGAAGAAAGGATTAAATATATGAGGCATATCCGCCTCGTCAATACCACTCCCATTATCCTTAATCTCCACAGCCACAGAATTACGGGTTTCATCAAAATAGCGCAATGAAACTTTGATTTCACCGTGTTCTTGCACAGCTTCCACGGCGTTGCGGATAACATTTATAAAAGCATCTGTTATCATTGCCGCGTCAACCGTCACGGACGGGACATCGCCAAACTCCATCCGCACATCAATTTTTTTATCAGCAATTCCTTTCTCCGACATCGCCAGTGCCTGCTCCAGAACTTTGGACAAAGCTACAGAGACTTTTTTCGGTTCCACTGGCTTGGCAAAAGCTAAAATATTATTGACCAGCATTTCCAGATGGTCCACTTCTTTCTCAGCAATTTTGAACCTCTTCAAATCGTTTCCTTCGGGAGTCATACGCTTGGTCAGTATCTGCAGACTCATTTTGATTGAAGAAAGAGGATTGCGTATTTCGTGAGCAATGCCTGCCGAAAGCTGGCCTAACGCTGCCAGTTTCTGGCTGTCATAGAGTTTCTTTTCCAGATTTTTAAATTCGGTAATATCGCGCTGAACCAGAATATAATGATTGGTTCCCATAACAGGTGTTGTTGTAATCAACAGGTTGTGCTTGCGCCCATCTTTGCCTGTCGCTTCAATTTCGTAGGGTTTGTAAATTCCTTTTTTGGCTTCTTCCCATTTGGACAAAACAAAATCTTCATATCCGGGAGTAACAAAATCCAGAAAATGCTTGTTAATAAATTCGCGCGAAGAGGATTCTCCCTTTTTCTTCAAACCCCGGCTCATAAAATTGATGATGCCGTTTTCATCTATCTCATAAATCTTATCCGGTAAACTGGTAATGATTGTCTGAAGATAATTATATAAATCCTCAATCCGCCGTCGCAGTTCGATATTTTCAATCAATTCATTCTGCATTGTCTCGGCGTATTCACTTAAACTTTTTGTCATCTCTCTTTCGCGCGAAATATCCTGCAGTGTTTCAATCGCAGCTATAATTTTACCTTTTTCATCACTGATGGGAGCCGCCAGAAAATATAAAACCCTCCCGCGGCCGCCAAGATTTTCAAAATAATCAGTCGCTTCATAAGCGCCCAATACCTGCTCGGATTTTTTTACTTTCTTTGTGCCATAATACTTGCTTAAATCCTCCAGCTCATTATCGATGATCAAATCAGCAATCAGCGGCCTTTTAACTGAATAAAAAGCTTTGTAGTGATTACTGGTTCCAAGCATGTCTTCGGCGGAATAACCTGTGAGTTCGGTGCAGGCACGATTCCATAATATAACATTATGTTCGTTGTTAATAACAAAACTGGGAATGGGCGAACCTTCAATAATACCTTCTATTGTTTTCTTCTCTTTAAGCAGTTTCTCCTGCCAATCCTCCCGTTCGCGGAGCCTCTTCTTTCCTTCACTGACGCGCAGTCTCTTGCCCTCTTTGTAGGCAAAAGATAAACCGGCAACAATAACCACCAGAATCAGCAGAAATGAAATAAAAAGCGTATAAACGAAAGTTTTACGAATGGGAGAAATTACCTGGCTGTACGGAGTGATCACGCAAAGAATCCATTTTTTATCCCCGGCCTGCAACGGATGAAAAGCAATCACGCTGCGTTGCAGCTTATTATCACTTTGGCGAACTAAAGCCTCAAAGTAATCACCATTGTCCGATGAAAGATCAATTGGCGTTCCTTTATTGTCACTCAATAGATCTTGTAAGTTTTTACCTACAAATGCCGGATCGTTATGAACAATTATTTGCTGTTTTTCATCTGCCAGCCATACTTCTCCCATTTCATTGTATCTGGCTTGTTTTTCATATTTATCGACAACAGCCGTCAAAGAAAAAGCAACTATCCACGCTCCGGCGAAATTACCATCCCGGCCCTGCAGCGGACACCCGATTATCAGATATCTGTCTTTCAGGCGGGCCATATTCCACTGCTCCGATATAGCAAGATCAAGGTAGGATTTCTGATGCTTACGGATAATTTTAAAGTGATCGGATAAATTCACCAACACGGCATTATTACGCGGATAAATATCCTTTACCTTGCCTGTTGCATCAAAAAAAACAATTGCATTCAGAGTATTTCCCCAGCCGGCAGACAATATTTTGTAGTAATGATCCATTTCTGCGGAAGGTTTTCGCAGATCAGGTTTGAAGTTCGAAAATAAAGCGATGTTTTTTTCAACCTGCAAGAAAACATCGGTCATTCGTGTTGCAGTATTTTTTACATGGGCAAATTGCTGGCGGCTGAAGAGCTCTACCATTTCTTTTTCACGGGCGCTGTTCACTGTAAACGCCAGAAGTAGAATCAGGATAATTACCGCGGCGCTCGCGAACAGGATGCGGGCTTCCAAGACCTTATAAAGTAGATTATTGATCCTACCGAAAAAAGTCACCTATTTTCATTGTCCTTTTTATCTTCTTTGTGAGAAAGCCTGATGCCTATCAGAACATAAACCAGAATTGCTGCCGTAAGTGAAATAAGAAGTTTTGCCAAACCGCTTTCAATTTTTAAAAAATGAGAACAAACAAGCCATACGATAGGATAAGTAACTGCTGTTAAAAGCTCCTGCATGATCATCCTTTAATATAAAGAGTAGTACTTTATTTAACAAATTTTTTTTATACTAACGGCCTTAGTGAAAAATTTCAACAGAAATATAAAAAGCAAATTCAGTGCCCGCATATAAAAACTATCGTAATAATCCAATGGATGAAAATATTTTTATGCACATTCAAGATGAATCTCAGCAAATATATTTTAATGTTTTATAACGACTCATTTAACAAAACATTAAATGCGGCTGTAAATTTTCATGATCTTTACGTTTGTAGAAACAACTTGCGGATATTTTTCCCGTGAAACATTTTCATTTTTGTCGTATTTTTAAATATAACAATCTCAATAAATTAGGCTGATATTTTTTTATTCACTGCATTTTTCGGCTAAAACATCGATAAATAATTTTATTATATTAAAGCAATGGCATAAGTCATGCAATATGCGTAAAGCAAGTAAAGATTAAATTATTTCTCTTTCCCTTGACTGCTCATTTATGTTATGGAAATACGAAGTAATAATAAACACTTTATTATGAAAGGAGACAAACAATGTTACACAAATTCGGTAAAAAAATCTTGACAGCATTTACATCAGCGGTAGTTCTGCTTATGGCAACTCCGGTTGTCTTCGCGGCAGAGGCTATTCCTTCCGGCGATCTTTCTTCCAAAGCTATGTTTGCAGTGGGGGCGATGATTGCCGCAGGTTTGGCAATTGGTATTGGAGCCGTCGGCGCAGGTTTGGGTATTGGAACAGCGGCCAGTGGAGCTTGCGGCGCTGTGGGAAGAAATCCGGGCGTTCAGGGAAAAATCATGATGACCATGCTGGTTGGTATGGCCATGGCTGAGTCCATCGCGATTTACGCGCTGGTTGTTTCTCTGGTTCTTCTCTACGCTAACCCTTACATGCGTTATTTTTTGGGTTAATAAAAATTAATTTAACACAAAATAACAAAGGTTAGGGGGAAATAGTAATGTCAAAAACTAATAAAGATAAGCGGTCTTTTAGTATAGGAAGCGTGTTCTTCCTGCTTATCGTAATCCCCTTATCATTAATGGCTTTTTTAATTGCCAACGGCATGTTTAAGCTGGGGGTTACTATAAAAGAGAGAACCGTTAACGTACTCGATAGCAAAGTTCAGGAAGATATAAAAGCTAGAGCCGTCAACGCATCAAACGAAGTTGCCAGTTTCCTCATGGAATGTAATAAAGATTTACAAATAGCAACAATCATTCCCTCAACAGAAGCTGTATACAAGCAGTTTGTTTCTGAAAATAAAAAACCTGTCTGGGTCAAAATTGACGGTAAAATACAGCAGTTATTAATCCCGCTGTACAAAGAAATGACTCTGATTGACAAAAACGGCAACGAACAAATCAAAATCGTTGATGGTCAGGTATCGAAAAAACTGGCTAATGTCAGCAATCCGGCCAATACAACATTTAAAAATGAAGTTTATTTTGCTAAGACAAAAAATCTGAACAAAGGTGAATTTTATGTTTCCCCTGTAGAAGGATACTATGTCGATAAGGCAGCATTTGAAAAGGGGAAAAGATTTGACGGGATTGTCCGTTTTGCGACACCGATATTCAATCAAAGTGGCTTCGCCGGTATAATTACACTGGCGTTGGATTACCGTCATCTGGCCGAGTTTACCGATCACCTTGTTCCTACGCAGGCGGAAAGGGTATTTGAAACCCAGGCTTCTACCGGTAATTATGCTTATATGGTAGACAACCGCGGTTTTGTCATTTCCCATCCCAGTGATTTTCATATTGTTGGACTCAATCATGATGGAACAATTGTTCCAACTCTTTCGGCTCAAAACGCGGCAGAACTGGCCAAGAATGGTACAGAAGCGTTGAACATGTTCCAGTTAGGTTTTTTGGATCCCAATATATTTAAAATCACGAAGGAAGCTGCGCAAGGAAAATCGGGAGTATTAATGTACAAATTTGGTGGAATCAATAAGTTTGTTGCTTATGCACCGATTAAGTTTTATGCCTCAAACCTTCCTGCACCTACCGGTTTTGGCTGGATAGGACTGGGACTGGAAGTTGAGAAATATAACGAAGCGGCAACGAAGTTATCTCAAAACATTGAAAAGGAATCAAAAGCATGGACTGCGACAGTCATCTTTATTCTTATCGCCTCCATGATTATTTTGTTCTTCATTATGATGCTTTTGGTTCGTGGAATCAGTCGTTCATTGAAGTCAGAAATTCCTGAGGGATCTGAGGGTGCGGGTTCCTTCGATGACGATGATGACGATGATAAATAACTAATTTCCATTTAATAAAATTAAATTAACAAAAAGGCCGAATTTCGATTCGGCCTTTTTAATGAGACTCCAATTTCAAAAGCGTAGCGTATTGAAATTGGAGTCTCAGCATCCCATTCTGCTTCGCTTCAGGGATAATTCGCTCTAAGATTTTCCGAGCACTGCGTTTCGGAAAATCAAGGCTCATTAAAATAAAATGGATTTTAATTAAATACAATATATAATAATTTGTATCATTATTAATATTATTTTATTTCAAAGAGTAAGGAGGACGAAATGAACTATTTGCCGCATCTGATCGCTTTAGTTATAGGCTGCATCGTTCTTTGGATAATAAAAAGAAAATATAAAAAAATAAATAACCGCGAATTGATCATCGTATTCATTCTTTTCATTATATTAATCGCCCTCTTTACAGAACTGGGAATGGACCTGATAAAAAGGTTTATAAGCTTTATCCAGGTAGAGTAAACCCCGTTAGAAAGTCTTCGACTTTCTAACGGAGTAAATGCAACCGGTAGCCGCCGACCGGGTATAAAAAGTTTGTCAAATGCATTTTCATGTTCATATTTTGATGTGGATTGAGTGAAATGAAGGGTTACCAGATAGGAAGAAAACCAAAGGAAAGCCTGGATAAATTCAACAAACTAGGTGGAATTTTGATGTTATCGGCCTGGGGATTGGCGATGGTCTTATCTTCCTTCCTTTTCTTGTTTATCGGTTATCTTGTGGACGAAATCCTGGGAACCACACCTAATTTTATGTTGTGTTCTTTCTTTCTGGCTATCGGGTTGTGTATGTGGAGGATTTATAAAGAAGCGAAGGACAGAGGAAAGCAGCTATAATTATGGGCTGTTGACCGGGAGCGCATTCCCGCAGGGGAGCGCAATAATAAATGGTCACTTCCCTTGCCGGAAAAAGCCGAAGGCTTTTATAAAACGCTCATCTGTCCCGATAAAATCGGGATTGCGCTGCAAATCGCATCGCTCAACGTATGACTATATACGCCTCGCGATACGCTTCTTGCGCGCCTCGCATCTGAACATTTTTGAACAGTCCATGAAAAGAGATTATATATGCTTGGATAATTGTTCTGTTTCTGAACAATATATCAAAAAAAACAGGCACGAGAGAAGATCGTAAGCCGAGTCCTGTCCCACGATTAGGTTACCCTGCACGTGGTGATGATCATTCATCTGGGACGTGAGTTGCCTCACGCCTCTAGCGACACTACCCGAGAACATCGGGCGGGCCGCCCTTAACGTTCTCCTATTTGGTCTTGCTCCGGATGGGGTTTACCATGCCTTTCCTGTCGCCAGGAAAGCGGTGAGCTCTTACCTCGCCTTTTCACCCTTACCTGGCGAAAACGCCAAGCGGTATATTTTCTGTGGCACTTTCCTTAGGGTCGCCCCCAGTCGCCGTTAGCGACCATCCTGCCCTGTGGAGCTCGGACTTTCCTCCTTTATCCTTCTTTCAAGACATGTTCTTTATAAATAATCCAGCTCTGAATAATATTAAATAGATAGCGGCAATTAAGCTTTTAAATGCCACGGAGGCAAATAAGCCCGAATTTGCGGCAACATTTGTTTAAGTTATCTCTTGCAGATAAGAGAATATTTAAACTACTTAGTTGCCAATTTAACCTTGACAAATAAATACTACTATGATTTAAAAGCCATTTCATCACTTTTAGAGGATAAATCATGAAAAAGACATTAACTAACAAAACAAATACCAAAAGAAAGAAGACACACGGTTTTCTCGTTCGTATGGCTTCAAAATCCGGAAGGCAAGTTTTAAGCCGCAGAAGAGCTAAAGGAAGAAAACGTTTAGCCGTATAAATTCAGGGCCTTGGTATCTTAATGATTGTCGTCGGTATGCATGAAAGAACAATCTTACCGGAAATTGGAAAGGATTACTAATCATAGCAGATATAGAACTATTTACCAACAGGGGGTGTGGAGAAGTTCTCAACACTTTACAGCCATAACATGCAGTAATTCTCAAGGGGTTAGAAGGCTGGGACTTACCGTAACCAAAAAAGCGGGAAACGCCGTAAGAAGAAACAGAATCAAACGATTGATCAAAGAATATTTTCGCCTCAATAAAAGTTTGTTTCCCGCCGGATACGATGTCGTAATCATGGTTAGAAGAAATATGCCCCCCCTAACTTATCTAGAAGCATGCAAAGAATTGACTGAACTATTCACACAGAAAACTAATATATAATTTATGCTCAAGACAATTTCGTTAAAATTTCTTATTACCATAATTCGTTTATACCAAATCTGCGTATCACCTTTCTTTTTTGCTCCATGCTGCCGATTCTATCCGTCATGTTCCGAATATACCATCTCGGCAATTAAACTGCATGGACCGGCAAAAGGAACGTACATGGGCATAAAAAGAATTCTTCGTTGCCACCCCCTGCACCCCGGCGGTTATGATCCCGTCAAGTAAAATGAAACTGGAGGTTATAAATGGATAAAAGGACAATTATGGCCATAGTCCTGTCACTTGCCGTACTTTTGATATATCAGTTATTTTTTCTCAAACCACCGGCACAAAAACAGGCAACTCCGGCTCAAGAATCAAAACAAATCAGCAAAGATACGGATGCAAAAACACCGGCTACACCGGCATCGGCGGTAGCGTCAAAACCCGCAATTAAACAGACTGTAGCTAAAAAAGAAGCTGCACCAAAAGATATCAAGGTAGAAACTGAAAATTATACGGCGATATTTTCCACCAAGGGCGCGGCCGTTAAATCGTTTCAGCTCAAAGGATATAAGAAAGAATGTACAAAATGTACTGAGGATATTTATCCTGCAATTAAGAATTCCATAACCGGAACGAAGCAACCGGCCAAAGCAAAAAGCAACGAACCGATAGAGCTTATAACAGTTAATGAATCAATGCCCTATCCGCTGGCAATCACCTTTCCCGAGTCGGCTCCTGAAATTGCCGCTGATTCCGTATATGATATTGATGTAACCAGCCTGGATATGAAAAAATCCAAAGAAAAAAATCGTCTGGTTTTTTACCGGACTTTTAATGGACTGAAAATAGAAAAGATTTTTACTTTTAATCCGGATAATTATTCAATCGCGCTAGACGTAAAAATATCCAACCTGACCAATTCGCCGACGACCCAGATACCTCACCTTAACTTGTACGAGTATGCAGATCCGAAAAAAGAAAATGATAGCTACAGCAATGAAGGACCTGTCGCCTATGTCTCCAAGTCCATCAAGCGTAAGAAAGTTTCGGATATCTCCACGGATACAAGTCTTGGTCCTGATGTTTCCTGGGGCGGATTTGAGAATAAATATTTTATGGCGGCAGTTATACCGCAAGATCCATCTCTGACCAGTATCAATATTTCCAAAGACAAAAACAACATGGTCTCCGTAGAAATTAAAGGAACCAAGAGTATTATCCCGCCGAACCAGTCGGATTCTTTGAAATACTCCTTGTTTATTGGTCCCAAGGATTACACTCTTCTCAAGAAACAGGGTATATCATTAGAAGAAGCTATTGAGTTTGATTCATTTATACCTGGATTGAAATGGCTTTCCATTGGCTTACTGATTTTTATCAAATTTTTGTATCAGTTTGTCAGCAATTATGGAATTGCCATTATCATCCTTACAATCCTCATCAAACTCATCTTCTGGCCGCTGGGTAACATAAGTTATAAATCTATGAAGGAAATGCAAAAACTTCAGCCAAAACTAGTTGAGTTAAAAGAGAAATATAAAAATGATCAGGCTAAACTCGGTCAGGAAACCATGGCTCTATACAAGGCGCATAAAGTCAACCCCCTTAGCGGCTGCCTGCCAATGTTAATTCAGATTCCGGTGTTTATCGGCCTGTACAATACACTCCTTTATGCCATTGAACTGCGCCACTCACCATTGTTCTGGTGGATTCAGGATTTATCGGCCAAAGATCCTTATTACATTACACCGATTATCATGGGTGCAACGCAATTTATTCAACAGAAGATGACCCCTACTACGGGTGATCCCATGATGGCAAAAATGATGTTGATTATGCCCATTGTGTTTACCTTTATATTTTTAAATTTTCCGTCAGGATTGGTTATTTACTGGTTATTAAATAATGTTTTAAGCATCGGACAGCAAATTTATATTAATAGAAAATTCGCTGATTGATATATTGATAAGAGGTTTGAAGATGGATTCCAAAACGTTAGAAATAGAAGAAAAATCAATTGATGAGGCTATAGAAAAAGCCTGTCGCGAATTTGACGTACCGCGGGAAAAATTAAATATTGAAATTATTTCAGAAGAAAGCGGAGGCTTCCTGGGTATGTTCTCCAAAAAAGCCAGGATAAGAGCTTCGCTGCTTTCTCTGAATATCGATTTTTCGTTCACGGATCATCCGGAAGTCAAAAATGAGTTTAAAATAGAACCTCGGGTAAAACCTGAAAAAGAGGTTATAACTGAAAAAGAAGTTATACCTGAAAAAAAGATTATGACGGACAAACCGAAAAAGCAGGTAGAGCCTGCCGTCATTTATGATTCTACTGCCAGTGCTATACTCGCATCAAAAGCAAAGGATTTACTGGAAGGCATTTTGCAGAGGATACCATTGGAATGCCAGGTCACTGTTAATGAAACGGCGGAAAAAATAATTCTCAACATTGAAGGTGATAACAGCGGGTTGCTCATAGGCAAACGCGGCCAGAATATTGATGCTCTTCAATATATATTGAACAAAGCCATCAACAAACTTCATACTGACCATAAAATGATCATGATCGATTCCGGAGAATACCGGAAGAGAAGAGAGGAATTTCTGCTTGGTTTGGCGGAAAGAATCAGGGAAAAAGTAAAAAAGACCATGAAGCCTGTATCGATTGGCCATATG
The DNA here is from genome assembly GCA_002840505.1 of Deltaproteobacteria bacterium HGW-Deltaproteobacteria-2. Classification (NCBI taxonomy): domain Bacteria; class Deltaproteobacteria; species Deltaproteobacteria bacterium HGW-Deltaproteobacteria-2. The sequence continues at coordinate 161,209 of PHBC01000001.1, forward strand.
AACGCTCATGACCGGCGCCTCATCCATATGGTACTGCAAGAAGATGAATCGCTGATTACACAAAGCCGCGGCGAGGGTAAATTTAGAAAAATTGTTATTCTTCCTGCAAGAACAGGCAATACCAGGCACGTCAGAGAAAAAAAATCACGGGTATGAACCCAAAGCAAGCGTTGGAAAAAAATTTCGCAGTAAGCTACGGGATATGATACCCCGTTTATACTGGATAATTTGACGATCACAACATAAAGGGGAAGTGTTCTACTGTGCTCCGCCAGGATACCATAGCAGCCCTTGCGACTCCTTTCGGTTTGTCCGGAGTTGGAGTAATTAGGATCAGCGGACCGGAAGCTCTCGAAATCGCCCGTCTCATCTTTCAGCCCTCCAATGGAATCTGTCCATGGGAAACCCATCATTTATACCACGGCGATATAGTCTCTGCCGATGGCAAAACTATTCTCGACGAAGTCTTAATCTGTTATATGCGCAAGCCCCACTCCTTCACGGGAGAGGATGTTATAGAAATAAACTGTCACGGCAATCCAATCATTATCCAGTCCATTCTCTCACAACTGCAGGAACTGGGATGCCGCCTGGCTCGCCACGGAGAGTTCTCCCAGCGCGCCTTCTTCAACAATCGCCTTGATTTATCACAGGCGGAAGCACTCTCGGCAATGATTTGCGCCAAATCGGCAAAAGCTTATGCCATTGGACTTTCCCAGTTAAAAGGATCGCTTTCCAAAGAAATAGAAGACCTGCGCCTTCTTTTGATCGACGCTCTGGCTTTGATGGAGGCGACCATCGATTTTACCGAAGATACATCCGGCGAAAAAATCACGGGAACACCTCCGCAAATTAATCAGGCATTAGAAAGGATGCAATCGCTTCTTTCGTCATACAGTTCGGCAAGAGCGTACGCCGAAGGTATTAACGTCATAATCACCGGCAAACCAAATGTGGGAAAATCCAGCCTGCTCAATTCCCTGACCGGCAGGAAAAAAGCTATTGTTACCGATATTCCGGGAACAACACGCGACTTGATCACGGATACAATCAACATCAACGGCGTTCCGGTTCATTTAATTGATACCGCAGGAATAAGAGAACCGCAAAACGCAATAGAAAAAGAAGGAATATCTCTTGTCTGGGAAAGTATAGCTAACGCTGATGTTGTAATTGTAATGCTGGATATAAGCAAACCGCTGACAGACGAAGATAAAATTATTATTGATAAAAATAAATCGGGAAATATTATCATCGCAATTAATAAGATTGATTTGCCGCGGAAGTGGGAAGAAAGTATTATTAAAGAACTATTTTCACAGGAAACAAAAATCCTGAATATCTCAGCAAAGTTAGGCAATGGATTGGACGAATTGAAAAACACAATTACGGATTTATCTGTCAGCAGCGAAGATGTAAATGCCGGCAGTGTGATGATTACCAACCTGCGTCATAAACTGGCAATAGAAAAAGCCTTTAAAAACATTCAAAACGCGAAGGAAAGCATCGCCAATGGCATGTCTGCTGAATTCGCCGCTTTCGACTTGCGTGAAGCTCTGGATAGCCTGGATGAAATAACCGGGAAAAAAATAAATGATGAAATACTGGACAAGATATTCTCCAGCTTTTGTATCGGCAAATAATACTATTACGCCTTATATATGGTATCATAATTACCTCAATATCGCTGCCTTCACGCTGACGCCGAACATTGAAGCTCCTACAACTTTATGCTAGCATCGCCGAACAACTTTTATATATCTTTACCATCAATGACATAAAACGAGTTAGTATTATGAAGAGTTTTTATTTTTTACTTTGCTTTTCAGTGATTTTTTGCTGGCCAACAAGCTACGCCCTTAGCCAGGATAAATGCGTTAATGCGGAAGCGGAATCATTTATTGTCAATAACGATATTTCTTCCGCCAAACTGAGAGCCACCACTCGCGCCAAGTGGTCGGCAATTGAAGAGGTCATTGACACAGAAATAAAATTGTACAGTTTTATCCAAGACTTCACATTACTGGAAGATATTATTAAAACAAAAGCGGACGGTACAATTAAAAGTTATAAAGTGATCGGCCAGAAAAACGACACGGATAGTGTCAACGTAAAGATTAACGCTTGCGTGGATCCTTTCAGCGCCAGAGAAGCTGTTTACCGGTTAGGATTAAATAATTCTATTGCTGTTTTTATTCCGGCACGCAAACCCGGCGGCAACGGCAATGAATTTGAAGAAACGAATCTTCTTTCCGAAACTCTTATCGATATCCTCTCCGAACAAAACTATACCGTTGTCGATGTCGCTCCGGCAAAAGTCATTGATGCGGTGGAAATAGAAAAAACTGTTTTTAGCGGTAACCCGTCAAATTTACGCAGTATAATGTATAAATTTTTATCTAATTTAATTGTTATCGGCAAAGTTGATTATACAATTTCCATGAAAAAAGGAGAAAACATAAGCCATGTTTCTTCCATGCTTTTTAATAATGTGACCGTACGGCTGACTTACCGGATAATCGCTAAAAACAACAAGAGCGGCAACATGGAAATTTTAACGACGGGAACTGAAGAGGCTAAAGGAGTGGCCACTAAAGTGGAAGATGCGGCCTTAGAAGCCATGAAAGAATTGGCTCAAAATCTGGCACCTGCAATTCTGGACAAGATCGGCCAATACATAAAAGACAACACAAAGAAAGTTACCGTTAAAGTTAACAATGTAGATGATATAGAGACTGTCAAAGAAATAAAAGAACTATTGCAAAGCATCGTCTGGGTTTCGGAAGTCGAAGAAAAACAGATGGGAGATTTCACAGTAAGTTATCCGGAAAATATAATTTATCTGGCCAACAGTATTGAACAAAAGAGTGATTTAAAAGTTTTAAATTTTTCACCTTCTTCTATTGTTTTGGAGTATCAAAATTAGAGTGACTTCGTTTGTTCGCTGATCAATACCGCGATTTATCTGACTGCGTCACCTGTTGGAAAAGGAATGCGCCCCGATTAAATCACACTTGTATTAAATAATTATGAAGCTCACCTGGTGGGATTATTAATTAATTTAATCAGATGTAAGTACAGAAAAAAATGTAACTGTAAAATAGTGCATAAAGATTGGTGGCTAGTGTAGGAAGTTTTTATTACTCACCATTCACCAGCCACCTTCCGTTAGCTACTATTTGCCCGCGACCATTTTCCTTAATGAAGGAACCATAGATTGTGCGTTTTCCTTGCTGGTGGATATCACTTTAAAATACGGGATATACCAACCGGCGTTTACAAAATTGGAATAAGTGCAGTCAACCCAGCCCGGGTATTTCTCAGAGGCCATTAATTTCCAACTTCCGCCGTAATAGTCCATATCTCCATCGGTCCTTATCCACTTTACCGAAAAATTCTTTTCATCAACAGTGCGTTTCACATTAAAAATCTTTGTTCCCAGTGAAGTCTCGAGAGTATAATTCCATAAAATAGTATTAGCATCAATGTCCTTCACTTTAACTACCTTTTTCACCGCGGGGAAAAGCTTACCGAGATGTTCGACGCTACCTATCCATTTCCAAACATCTTCAGTTTTACCCTTCACGAAAAAGTTAACGGTAAGTCCTTTGATACCGTCATCGTTTTTAACTTCTTTCATGTCCAGAGTCTGAGGAGGTTCGGCGCCAAAGGCAGGCACAAAATTACCTAAACAAAATATCGATAAAGCCATGCTAAAAAACAATACGGTGAAAATTCTTCTCGCTGTGTCCATAAAAACCTCCTTTTTTTGCTTAAGGATTTCAAATAATTATTCTGAACTATTTAACTCCCGCTGTAATAAAAATTTCTCATAAGGATAACTAAAAATCAAGCAATTATTTAAATTGCAAAAGCGTTTATCTGGATTAACCAAAGCGATTTTAATAGCTTATCTTGATATTATTCTGTCCCTGACTCCCGACGTAATGCCAGAACATTTTTATTTAAAACACGTAGCTGTAGCTTTCGCTAAAAAATTCATTTTAGGCAATCTCAACATTAACGCTGCTCTTATTTTCAAACTTTACCAGAGTTTCTTGAATTGAGTTAATCAATTTGCTTGGTTCAAGCCGTTTCTGAATATTTTTTCGTTCAGTAAGAGTTCCGTATTTTTGCAGCCACTTCTTTAAATTTCGGTTATCCCTAACCTCTTTCCAGTCATCAATTATAACAACCGGAAGACCTTCGAACAGGCTATCAAGAGACGATGTTTTTGTAATTACAATAGTGCCCATATAAAGCAGTTCCCACGTTCGATGACAATCAAGCCCGTTTCCCAGCACGCTGAGGGCAAAGGGATATTCGGCATAGCGACGCCAAATCGATCTTTGCGAAATACTTTTTTCCAGAAAATCCACATGATCGCAATTGCAAAGTCCGGCAACAGCCCGACGTCTTTCTTCCGAAGCAAGACTTACGCCCAGATCGCAAAATACTCTGAGTGGCAATTGATCCAGCGGCAAACGACGCGCGCGAATACTCTCCAGCAGTGCGACGAGATGGCGCGGACTTGTGCAGAAACGCGGTGTGTGAAGGTCAATTCCGATAGGCCAGGGAGCGAGTTTAGGATGCCCGTTGCCATCATAGTTTTGTGTATGCCAGGACACAAGCCAGGGGCAATCAAGCAGAGCACTGACGGTTACCGTTTTGATGTCGGAAGGAACAGACGCATCACCATCGGTGGTAATTAAAGCGAACGGCTTTTGAATCATAGGTAAAGCACCACGAACAAAATTGTCAAGATCGCAGGGTTTTCCATCCCTTGACTGTGTACTTAATCTCACCCACACAAGACCGTTGGCACCGGCATAATGCTGACGGAAAAACGATTCCGGCTGGCATGATTCAGTTTCTTCACGCCAATAGGATTCAGGACCTTTGAAATCGCAATACTGACTTATTCCCTTTGACCACAGGTAAGGCGGATTATACTCATGCGAGGCTATCCATGTTGACCGGATTATCAGGCGCCTCAACTCCTCGAGCTTACCACGAAGGAATTTCATAAGAATATTATTTTGTCTCCAATCCTTCGACAAACGCCAGGACATTTTTACCTAAAACACTGTGGTTATAGCCGCCTTCCAGGATACTAAAACAACCGCCGTTATTTCGTTTTGCTGTTTCTCTTACCAGCTTGCCCATATATTTATAGTCTTCGGTTTTTAACAGACCACCCCAATCGTCTTCATGATTATCAAAACCGGCTGATACGGCAATCATATCGGCATCAGTTTCAGAAAGAGCATCCTGTACATTTTTTAAATATTCATTGCGATTGGATGAGGCAGGATTATAGATTGTCACATATCCCTTATTCCCGAGAATATTGACATTGCCGTCCCCGAAATGCAGATCGAAATCCAAAATAAAAGCTTTTTTGATTTTACTTTCCCTTTTTAGTTTCTCCAGCGCTATCGCCATATTGTTGAAATAGCAAAAACCCCAGGCGCTACCCGCTGAAGCATGATGCCCGGGAGGACGGATGAGCGCAAAACAGGGTTCTGTCAAACCAATTTGCGCCGCTTTAATTGCACCTCCTGCCGCAAGTGCGGCAATATCATAGACACCTTCCCGCTCGACCGACCTGACGTGATCGGGAGTATGTACTTTAAGAATATCTTCTTTTGCTGCCACAGACGGCTCAACAAAAGTTACTTTTCCGCGCAGAGACATTTCCACGGCTTGAATTCTTCCGGAAGCGGAAGCAGGATCGGAACAGTACACTTCGTTATAATCTTCGTGATAAACAACCTTCATACAATCCTCCTTTTGTTGGCGCCGCAATTAATCCGACTTAAAAAATCCAACCGATTTTAAAGCATTAATAGTATTTATTGCCACCGGCAATTCCCGTAAATCTTTCAGAGAAAACCAGCGGGCCTCCAGTGCGTCATCCGCACCATGGGGAACACCTGCAACATAATCAGCAGCGAAATCAACTATAACAAAATGAAACTTAATTTTTCTTTTGCTGTCGTATTCGATGAAATCAAACACGTATTTGCAGTCCCTGACTTTTATCGTTATGCCTGTCTCTTCGAAAATTTCCCGCGCGGCACATTCCTGCATACTCTCACCAAGTTTCAACGTTCCTCCGGGAATTGCCCAAAGTCCTTTACTCGGTTCTGTCCCACGTTTTACTAACAAAACTTTCCCATCTCTTATTGTTATCGCCCCGACTCCGACCCTTGGTTCAACAGGATAAGCATTACTTGACTTCTTTTTCATTTTTTTCCCGACACGAAAGAAAAGCTGCTTTCGATCCAGGGCTCCTTTTGTCCATCAAAAACTTTCTCCACAAACCTGACACGCCTGTTTTTTCCGATAAGTAAAATCGTGGAAGAACGGGTCCCATAATCAGGACTTGTAATAAACATGGAAGATAATATCCGCTCCCATTCCAGACCAACACCTGTTGAGGGTAGTTTACTGTCCGGCGGAATATGGCGATCAGCCAGCACAGTAAATAATGTTTTTTTTAATTCAGATCGTTTTTGATCCAGTGTAGATTTCAAAAGACGTTTCCCCCGAGATACTTTCGGCCAGGGTGTATTCAGGTTATGATTGCTTAAACCATAGATCCCTGGATTCAGCTTTTGTTTTTCTCCGTTACTGGAGAAAACGAAAAGATCATTATCATCACCTATAAGTAAATTGAAACCGTTGTACTTATCCGCTTGCGAGGAAACGTCTTCCAGATACCCAGCGGCGTTTTGTTTACCAATAAGGTAGCGGCTGACCAGTCTGCCGCGCGACGGAGCATTGCTTTTAAAAGCGGACGGATCGCGATAATTAGTGATGGCGGCGAATTTTCCTTCTTTGGTAATACCCAACCAGGTGCCGCCCTCTTTTAAGTCTCGCCCGGCAAGCACATTATGTTGGTCTTCCCAAAAATCCGCAGGGAGCGACGGCCGTTCATAAAACTCATCACGGTTAGCCGCAAGGATTAACCGGTATGATGGATGAACTTTATAAGCAAATAATATAAGGCACATTGTTTTAATTAACTAAAAGATTTATGCCAATTCTAAATCAATGATGATATCGCGGCGGCTAGGAGGAGGCGACGAGGCGTATTATACATACGTTGAGGAAGCAGACGACGACGCCAACAAAGATAGCGCTTGATTTAGAATTGGTATCATTTCATTATTTCTTTCAATCTGGCTACAATTCTGTCCATTGTATCTCCTGCCGGCGCGTTTAGAAATACATCGGCTATATCATCCTGACCGGTCTGGCCCATATTAATGATGACAATCTTCGCGCCGGATTGCTTGGCATAAATCGGTATATAGGCAGCAGGATAAACAACCAGTGAAGAACCTATCACCATTAATAAATCACATTGCTCTGATTCTCTCTCGGCTATCCTTAATGTATCCTGCGGAAGCATTTCGCCAAAGAAGACGACGCCCGGCTTCAGAATACCTTTGCATTTTTCACATACCGGAAAATGATCGGGCGATGGATGTTTTTGTCTTATAAGTTCCAAATCATAACGTTCACCGCAATCGAGACAAACCAGCCATTCCATATTGCCGTGCAGTTCGTGAACTTTTTTCGGATTATTTCCTGCCTTCTGGTGCAGATTATCAATATTCTGCGTAATGACGGAACTTAGTTTGTTCATTTTTTCCAGTTCGGCTATTGCCAAATGAGCCCTATTGGGCTGGGCATTAATCATCAATCCGCCTTCCACAAGGTAGTACCAGACTTTTGTACGTGTCTCGCCGGAATTAAGAAACCTGTCAATTGTAAAATCATTGGGATCAACTTTAGTCCAGAGTCCGTCCGGGCCGCGGAAATCCGGTATACCTGATTCCGTGCTAATGCCCGCTCCGGTAAAAACTACCAACTTTTTCGATGCCGCAATCATTTGAGCGACTTTATTTATCTTTGCTTCCATATAATTTTTCTGCCGTTTTTTTGATTGCTTTTTTAGATTCAGTTTTATTGCCGGATTTAATTTTTGATCTGATATCTTTTAGCGCTTGTTCGTAGATATCCAGCATTTTACCGGTTTGCGGATTTCCCGTTATTATATCAAGGTACAGTTCAGGACTTTCCACGAAAACTTTTCTGATAATGTCCAACTTTGTCCGAAAAATAGGTGTAGAAAATTTGTTTACATCCGCAAGAGTAACATTCGTCCGGGCAAGAGCCATTCCCAGGGTAATGGTGTTAAAATGATTGAGCGCTTGAATAACAGCCATCATTTTATCATGCTTTTCGGGAGTTGCTTCCCAGACAGCCAGTTTATTTTTTTTAAATACAGCTTTGAGCCAGTTCAACCACTTTTTCCCGCGTGCCGGACACAAAATAACATTCTGACCGGAGGAATCTTTCACTTGAGGTCCGAAAAGAGGATGACAACCGATAACCTCCGCCTGAGAATTAGCCAGCATCATTTTAACCGGTTCTTTTTTCAGCGAAGTTAGATCCATCAGAAGCATATCTTTGTTTAACATCGGGCCGACTTTTCTGATTATATCGGCAGTGGCGGAAATAGGCACGGCCACAACTATTACCTCACAAAGTTTGGCTAAATCGCTTATACCCAGCTTGGTTTTTCTGCCGCAAACATGGACGGTGTAACTTTCTTTTTTGAGCAAGCCGGCAAACCATTTTCCCATGCCGTTGGTGCCGCCGATTATCCCCACTTTAATATTTTTCATTCGCTTATCGCTTTCTGCCTTAGTAAATGATCTGCCAGAACAATGTTCACCATCGCTTCACAAACCGGCACAATCCTGGGCAAAACGCAAATATCATGTCTTCCCTGAATTTCGATTATTCTTTCTTTTCCTCTGCAATCTATAGTGTGTTGCGGTTTCGCTATGGAAGGAATCGGTTTACAATAAGCCCTCAGCACAATTTTTTCGCCATTTGTTATGCCCGCGAGTATTCCTCCCGCATGATTTGTTTTAAATCCTTTTTTATTCATCTGATCATTGACTTCCGAGCCCATTCTGCCAGCGACTTCCATGCCATCGCCAATTTCCACCGCTTTCACCGAACCGATGCTCATCAGAGCTTTGGCCAGATCCGCATCCATCTTATCAAAGACCGGCTCCCCTAGACCTGCTGTACAGCCACTGGCGACAATTTCCACTACTCCGCCCAGCGAATCCCCTTTTTTACGAACTACCGCAATCTTTTTTTCCATTGCCGCTGCAGCCTGTGCATCCGGGCAGAAAAGAGAATTCCCCAGCACAGATTTTCTTAAATTTTTATCTGACGGCATCCTGCCGCGGTCAATTTCGATTGCGCCGATTGCCTGTGTGTAAGCTATGACATCAATGCCTGATTGGACAATTACCTTTGCGGCAATTGCTCCCGCAGCTACACGGGCAGCCGTTTCTCTGCCGGAAGCGCGTCCTCCACCCCGCCAGTCGCGGATTCCATATTTATTCAAATAGGTAAAGTCTCCCTGACCCGGACGGAACACATCTTTTAATTCATCGTAAGAAGACGATTTCGCGTCAACGTTTCTAATGATTAACGAAACAGGGGTGCCTGTTGTTTTGCCCTCGAAAACACCAGAGAGAATTTCAACCTTGTCACCCTCTTTCCTTGTCGTGGAGGAAACCGAGCCGGAAGGCTTTCTTCTATCCAGTGCCTGCTGAATATCGGATTCATTCAAAGACAGCCCTGCCGGACAGCCATCCACAACCGCTCCCAGCGCCGCCCCATGCGATTCTCCCCAGGTGGTTACGCGAAAAATACTACCTATGGTATTACCAGCCATGAACACTCCCTATCATTCCTAAATCAAAGCGCTATCTTTGTTGGCTTCGTCGTCGGCATCCTCAACGTATGTACAATACGTCTCGTCGCCTCCTCCTTGCCGCCTCGATATCATCTCTGATTTAGAAACGATATTACTTTTTATTTATTTTATCCAAATTTCCCGATTTACGCAAATACTGATAAATTTCTTCGGCAACTTGTATAGCTTTTTTACCTGTTGTATCCACAATATAATCAGCGGCTCCTTCATATAAAGGAAGCCTTTGCTTCATGACATCGACAGTCTCCTCAGCAATATTTCCAGTTGTAAACTGCGGTCTTATAGCCTTGCTCTGCGCATCTTTGCTGAGCCGCTTGACAATATCCGGCACGGGAGCATTAAGCCAGATTATTACACTTGTCTGCTTTAAAAGATTTACATTCTCCTGGTCCAAAACTACTCCACCACCCGTAGCAATAATAGCCGATTTTTTTTTCGTCAGAGTTTTAATTGTCTCTTTTTCTTTGATGCGAAAATAATCCCACCCATGAAGCGCAACAATTTCTCTAATCGGCATCGCCATTTTCTTTTCCACCAGCAAATCGGTATCACAAAAAGCAATTTTCAGCTTAGTGGAAAGAATTTTGCCTACTGTGGATTTTCCTGTTGCCCGATAACCGATTAAGACAACATTCATATTTTTCTCAATTCCTCCCAGAAAGTGGGAAACGATTTATCAACACATTTTTTATCGCTGATTTCAATGCCGCTGGCGACAAGACCGGCAATGGCAAAGCTCATGGCCATACGATGGTCGTTATAGGTTTCAATTTTTGCCGGTCGCATTTTTCCACCCTGAATCACAAGTCCATCCGGCATTTCCCTTGCTTCAATACCTGTACGGTTCAATTCGGTAACCAGAGCTGCCAGACGGTTGCTTTCTTTTATTCTCAAATGCGCTACATTGCTTATAACCGTTCGGCCTTTACGGAAAGCGGCCAGCACAGCCAAAGTAGGCACCATATCCGGCATATCGTTCAGGTCGAAAGTAAAATCACCTTCCGCCAGATTATTGCCGGATACTTCTACCCAACTTTCTTCTGATTTTACCTTGCAGCCCAATTCTTCCAAAACACTCAGCAAGTGCATATCTCCCTGCTTGCTTTGCCGGTTGATCCCCGTAACTCTGACTGTTTTTCTTAAAAGCATCGCAGCCAGAAAAAAATAGGAAGCACTGGAAGCATCTCCTTCAACGAGATATTTGCGTCCCTGATAAATTTCGCCGGCCGTAACATGATATTCATACTTTCCTGTTTGGGTAATCTCAGCGCCGAAATCTTTCATCACGGCAATAGTCAGATCTATGTAAGGAGTAGAAACAACGCCTCCCTGCAAAGTTAAATCCATGCCTTTTTTCGTGTAGGGCGCGCAAAGAAGCAGCGCTGACACGTATTGTGAGCTTTCAATATTCTGAAGGGTTATCTTTCCTCCCTTCAGGCCGTTGGCATTTATTTGAACCGGCGGGCAATTTCCCCGGGTAAGTATATCAACACCCATTTCTTTTAACGCATCCGCCAGAGCGCCTACCGGCCTTTCACAAAGCCGCTTTTCACCGGTCAGAACGTATTTGCCGCTGCCCAGACAGACCAGTGCCGTAAGAAATCGCAACGCGGTGCCGTTATTTCCCAAAAATAATTCTTTACCTGTGTTTATTATTTTACCGGCTGTACCGGAAATATTAAAACCGTCCTCCATGGACACAATTTGCGCACCCAATGTTTGCAATCCTTCAATCAGATATGTTGTGTCCTGGGAAACAAGAGCATTGCTGATGAAAGAATTATTCTGCGCCAAAGCGGCAGCCACCAGTGCCCGCTGGGTCAGGCTCTTGGAACCGGGCACATGAATAGTCGCAGATACTTCTTCAAAATGAACGTCTTTATTATTCAACTTGAGTCAACCTTTCTAATATTGTTTTTTTCATCAAAGCTCGTGGCGGTTCTTTGCCCGTCCATAGTCGTAATTGCTCTGCTCCCTGGTTTACAAACATGTCCAAACCGGAAATAATACCGCATCCTTGCTTTTGCGCATCCTTAAGTAATTTTGTCTTTATCGGATTGTATATAACATCCACCACATATTTATAATTACTCAGAATAGCAGCTTTCACCGGCGATTTATCCTTAGGATACATGCCTACAGGAGTTGTATTGATCAGGCAGTCAGCTTTGATTTTGCCGATTTCGGCAAGGGAATAAAACGGACAGTTCAATTTGCGGGAAAGAATTTCTCCCTTTTTCAACGTGCGATTAACAATCATCGGGAATCCGCCTTCTTTTATTATTCCATAAGCTGCCGCCCGCGCTGTTCCGCCCGCACCAATAATTACAAAAGTTTTATTTTTAATCGGCATTGCTTCCCGGATTGTAACAATAAGTCCCAACCAGTCGGTATTGTAACCGATCAGGCAACCATGATGATTGATAATTGTGTTCACAGCTCCGATTTTCAGCGCGTCATCGTCAACATCATCCAGGTATTCCATAACAGCAACCTTAAAAGGAATGGTGATGCTGGCGCCACAAATATTCATTGCCCTCATACCCTGTATCGCGCCCCTTAAATCGTGAACACAAAAAGCGCTGTAGTTTCCTTCAACACTCATTTTTTTTAACGCAGCATTATGCATGATCGGCGAGAGACTTTGCCCCACCGGATTGCCCAGCAGAATATAATGCTGAGGTTGAAATGTTTGTTTAGGTAAAGCCATCTCTGAAGATAAAGCTTCTTTGTCTTTAAATAGTTCATTAATTTGTTTCATCCCGCCAACAGTAAACTGTCCCGGCGCAGACTGCCCTTCTTGTTTTAATGCGGCAAAACTCAAATAATTCCCCAAAAAAGGAGCTATGGCACGACTGATGCCGCCTTTGTCTCCCATGCACAAAGAAATTATTTTTTGAGAACGCTCTTTAGCGTAAGAAATTAAACTCAGCGTTATCAGATTATCTTCAGCAGTCTTCGCTGTAGTAACTATTTTTACAATAGCCGGTTTAAACTGCACGCTTTGATAAAATATCTTTTTTAATTTTGTCAGCGAGGGAGTCTCTTTAAGATTATGGTAGGAAATAATGATTTTTGTTTTTCCCCCGTGTTTTGAACAAAAAGACTGCAGATCTTTAATTACCGCAAGTCCTTTCGCGAGCTCGATATCCACGAAATCAGCACCCAACTCGATTGCTTCTTTGAGCAGTGCTATTTTTTCTTCTGTACATCTTACATAACTTTTTGAGAGCATCGCTCTTCCGGCAGAAGCTGCTTCTTCTTTTTCCCTGCAAGTAACAATTATTTTAACCGAATCGGAATTGTTGCGGGCAATTGAAATAAATTCCTCAAGCCTTCCGCCATTGATCAAATCCATTCTCAGTTCGATAAAATCGGCAAACTGACAACTTCTTTCAATACTATGCAAAGCTTCTTTTTTTGTTCTGGCTGTAATGGGAACACAAATCATAATATGCCTTCCATTTTCGGATAGGATCCCAATATCTTGAGAAAAGTTGTTTTCCCCTCCAATTCTTCCAGGCAGCTGTTCACCTGCCTATCTGTTATGTGACCGATAATGTCCACGAAAAAGCTGTATTCCCACAATTTCTCCTTTACAGGGTGCGATTCTATTTTTGCCAAATTAATTTTTCGCCGGGCAAAGGACGACAGTGCCCGATGAAGAGAACCCGGTGAATGCGGTGTGGCAAAAATCAAAGAGGTCTTATCATTGCCTGTCGCGGCATTTTCTCCTCTACCTATAACCAAAAATCGTGTCGTGTTGGAAGAATTATCTTCAATGCCTTCAGCAAGTATATTCAATCCGTAAATATGGGCGGCAAGCAAACTGCCTATAGCCGCTTCATTCTTTTTACCCCGCACCATCTGAACAGCGGCGGTTGTGCTTTCTGTTTCACCCAGTATACAATTGGGCAAATTGGTTTTTAGCCATATCTGACATTGCGCTAATGGCTGAGGATGAGAATAAATTTTTTTGATGTCTTTCATACTTTCGGCCGAAGAAATAAGACACTGGCTGATCCGTAAAAAAATCTCCGCTCTGATTTTCAGTGATGTTGTAATCAGATGGTCAAGCGTAATATTCACCGATCCTTCCAGCGAATTTTCCACTGGAACAACACCCCAATCTACAGAACCTTTTTCGACTTCATCGAACACACGATCAATTCTAGGCTGAGGGAAATAATGGCTGGACTCACCAAAATTTAAACGTGCCGCTTGATGTGTAAAAGAAGCTTCGGCTCCGAAAAAAGCGACCGTCGTCGGTTTTTGCAGACTGCGCGATGCGGAAATAATTTCCCGAAAAATCGATGTTACCGCCTCACTCGGCAGAGGACCTGAATTTAATTCCTGCAAATATCTGTGAACCTTTGCTTCCTGCGCAGGGTCATATACGTCAATACCGCCTTCACCTTTAACCTTACCGATCTGGACGGATATTTGCGCCCGTTCATTCAACAAACGGATAATCTCCCGATCTTTTTCTTTCATGTTTTCCCTTAACGTTTCCAGCAGTCTCATTCTTTCATCTCCTCAATCACTGCGGTAATCATTTCTGGTTTAATACTTCCAATAATAAAAGGCATTCCTATTTTCTTTAACAAAACAAAACGGATAATGTCACCTTTTTTCTTTTTATCCATTTGCAAAGCAGCAATAATATTATCAGCAAAAAAAGTCTCCGGTATTTTCCAGGGCAAACCTGCTTCGCGGATAAGCGTTTCGATGCGTTTAGCTTCATTGCTTTCCAGGTAGCTCATTTTTTCGGAAAGACGCGCCGCCGCGATCATCCCTAAAGCAACACCTTCGCCATGCGTTATTGTATACTGGGACATTGTTTCCAGAGCGTGTCCCAATGTGTGGCCAAAATTAAGAATATGCCGTAGACCTTGATCTTTTTCATCAATTTCGACAATTGATTTTTTAATGCGGCAACATGCTTCCACTATATTCAGCACAAGTTTCGGATCTTTTAATTTTATCGCTTCCATGTTGTTTTCCATGGTATGAAACATTTTTTCATCATCAATGATGCCGTATTTGATAATTTCCGAGAGCCCGTTATTAAATTCTTTTTCCGGCAGCGTTTCTAAAAAGCTCAAATCCGTAAAAACAGCGCATGGTTGATAAAATGTCCCCAGCAGATTTTTCCCGTGGGTAAGATCAACGGCTGTTTTTCCACCTATACTGCTGTCCACTTGTGCAACCAGCGTTGTGGGAATCTGAATATAAGGCACAGAACGCATAAAAACAGAGGCGATAAAACCGGTAACGTCGCCTACAACTCCACCGCCTAAAGCAAGTAGAAGAGTCTCACGATCAGCTCCTAATTGCAGTAATTTCCCTGCAATATCCAGCACAGTACTGATATTCTTGGAAGCTTCGCCTGCGGGGAATTCTATTAAATTTACATTTAATCCGACATCTTCTAAACCGGCAAGGAACTTTTTACCGTAAAGACTGCCGACACAATCGTCAGTAATCACCACATAACGCTCCGCTTTATGGTTTTTGGCAATAATCAGCGCCATTCTGTCGATTATATCTTTACCGATACGAATTTCATAAGATGATCGAATTTTCTTATCGAGATTAACTTTTATTGTTCGCATATATTCATTCCTTTTTCTTCTTCAAAGCATCATTACATAAGACATAAAATCAAGACTAGTATTAGACTCAACTTTTGCAAAAGTCAATTGAACCGCCATTGGCGGAAATCGACATCTGCCAGGTCACGTGATTAATGTTTCATTACCGCGGCAATCGCTCTTAACTCATCCATTAGTTGATAAAACTTCTCCGGTTTCAGCGACTGCGCTCCATCGGAAACGGCTTTTTCCGGTTCCGGGTGAACTTCCACGATAAGACCATCGGCGCCAACAGCAACCGCCGCGCAGGACAACGGGATCACATATTTCCAATGACCGGCAGCATGACTTGGATCAACAATAACCGGCAGATGAGTCAAACTTTTTAATACCGGAACAGCGCTTAGATCCAAAGTGTTTCTTGTGGCCGTTTCAAAAGTTCGGATACCACGTTCGCAAAGAACCACATGGGGATTACCCGATGAAAGGATATATTCCGCCGACATCAGCAGCTCTTCGATGGTGGTCATCATGCCTCTTTTTAAAAGTACCGGCTTTTTCGAACGGCCGACTTCTTTGAGCAGGGCAAAATTCTGGACATTACGCGCACCGATTTGCAGCATGTCGGCATAAGATTCCACAAGATCAACATCAGCGGGATTGACCACTTCCGTAACCGTCGGTAGATTTGTTCGCGCGCTAACCTGATTTAATACCTTTAAGCCTTCTTTTTCCATACCCTGGAAGCTATATGGAGAAGTGCGCGGTTTGTAGGCGCCGCCTCTAAGAATCTGGGCGCCACCCTTTTTGGCGATATAGGCGCTTTCTAATAATTGTTCTTCGCTTTCAATCGCACATGGACCGGCAATTACAACGAAGTCCGGACCGCCGATTTTGATTGAACCTACCGAAACCACAGTATTACCTTCGTGCGATTCGCGACTGGCCAGCTTGTAGGGTTTTAAAATCGGCATGGTTTTTTCTACCCCCGGCAAAGACTCCGCGTACTTAAGGATTCCCTTGTCGCGATTGTCACCGACTGCCCCGATAATTGTCCGTTCAACACCGATTGAAGGATGCGCTTTATATCCGACAGATTCAATCCAGCGAATCACATCTTCAATTTGCTTTTCTGTAGCCTGATTTTTCATTACAATGATCATTCTTTCTCCCTCCTGAATTAAAAAAGGCCAGGGCTTTTGCTGCCATGGCCTAAAAAAAGAAAAGCCATGGGAGCTCTTTCGATCTGCCCATGGCTGTTTTGGTTTATTTTAACCTAACAAGTCATCCTTAGCGACGGACAGACCGATGCAAAATAGGTATAAAACCAATAATAATAAGCATTGTTGTTTGCAGTCAGTTTTCTGTCCATCATGAAAAACTTATCCTCTATTTGGAGGCCATATAATCAAACTGAAGATATTTGTCAAGAGAAAACTTAAGCAGTGTCAATTTATCACTTTGGCAAAGAAACAAAATGTTCTATTCCCTTCTGCATAGCCGAATCCGGCAACCGTTTGACATTTATTAAAAAATAAGAGAAGAATCCTTATGCACAAAAGTAAGACAAAGGCAACGACAACTACCCAATCAGTCAATGACGCGATTAATCCTCAGGACAATCGTTTCTCAATAATGTCTTCTTTCTTTGCCTTCTCGGGGAAATTGGCTTCTTCCAGTTATCTAAAGTGGACATTGATAATGCTTCTGCCAGTCCTGATTCTGCTGAGATATCCTGTCGACCGGATAGATTACGACTTGTGGTGGCAAATGACGCTCGGCAAATATTATCTGACTCACCACACTCTTATTATAGACCATTCTATTTTTTCCTGGACACCTGCCGATCCGACCTGGGTTTATAACACATGCCTGGGAAGTATTGTTATTTATCTGGCTTACAGTCTCATGGGAGGGTTTGGTTTGTGGATCTTCCAATGTCTGATATTCTTGGGAGTTTTTCTTTCATTTTATATTTTTCTACGCCTGATTCGCCGACGGCTTGATGTAACCAGCATCACCATCATTGCCGCCATTGGTATTGCCAGCTCCCTCTCCTGCAGTTACTACAAACCTGAATTGTTTTCCGTTCTCCTATTTTGCTGGATAATATTTATCTTTTTTTATGTCAAACTGACTCGTCAAACGTTTCTTTTTTATCTTTATCCATTGATTTTTGCCCTCTGGACTAATTTGCACGGCGCTTTCATCCTGGGATTCGGTGTGTTTGCCTGCTTTTTCATAGGTGAACTTTTAAACAGAATTTTTTTACCTGAAGAAGCATTTACTATTAAAGAACTGACCAATCTCGGCGCCGCAATTGCTCTGTCTTTGGCTGCAACTTTGCTGAATCCTTATGGCATCAATTACCTATTGAGCATTTATAATGCAATAACTTCCGAGGCCTATAACATAACCAGTACGCATATTCAGGCCTATGTAAGCCTCTGGCCATATTTAAAAGATATGGATATTTCATTCTTCAGATTGGGACAAACTGCCTGGATCATGACCCTAATGATGTTTTTGATGGGCTGCCTTTTTCTTTATGAACTTATCAAAAAGAGATCCTGTGATTTTACTTTGCTGATTTTAAATATCGTCTTATACTGGGCAAGCATGAGAGCCACCAGGGCGAGTTACCTTTTCCCCTTCGGCTTTTTTTTCTCATTCTTCTACCTGCTCAACCGTTTGAAATTAAAAAATGTTTCCGGCAGGGCAACCATTTTGTCTTTGCTCATTTTCTTTTTCTTTTTTATCAACATCACCTATTTCACTTTCAGATACAATACGGACAACAAATGGTTCGGTGCCGGTCTCGACAATTTCGTACCGGCCAAGGAAGTAGCTTTTTTGAAAAAATATCGGTTAGAAGGCCCTATCTTTAACGACTATGTTATCGGCGGCTATCTGATATGGGATCTCTATCCCGATTACAAAATTTTTATTGATCCTCGTTTTATGCCGTTCAGTAAACAAGTTGCTGCCGATTACTGGGCCTTTACCGGCAATCCCGTAACCAGTGAAACTCTACAACATTTTAATAAAAAGTATCCTTTCAAAATCGCAATAATCCATTACCGGGAACTTCCCTTAATTTTCGATTTTCTGAGAGCCGGAGGCGAATGGCGGCTTTTATACTTTGAACAAAATGCCGCTATATTGATTCACAAATCACTGCTTTCCACCATTCCGCCGGAAATCAGCTCAGTTGATCTTGGTCCATCGCGCTTCCAAGACGTCAGCAATCCGGAGGTTCTTCTTAATGTATTCACCTTGTACGTTAATCTGGATCCGAATGCCGGAAGGGTCATCTACGATATCTATGAAAAGAATATCAGTGATTGTTACAAGCTAAAAAAAGATCACCTGCAAACGATGAAAGACGATATTCGGCAGAAGGAACATGAGCTTCAATTCATGACCAACGGGCAGAGATGACCTGCTACACGCTAGAACACGGTATAGGTTATTTTATGCTGGAAACAAAAACAGGATTTGAAACAAGTTTTATATTGATACACAAGCGGATTTTCTACCAATATAAATGGGACGACATACCGGTTAAAACGCAAATTCCCCTCAATCACAAACATGGCTGAGGGGAATTATTAAAGCAATGTATAAATGGTTTTTATACTAATCACTGTTTTCTATATAATAGGATTGTCCTTCAACTCGTAAATTATCTATAGCCGTCGTCGATGGTGAATCTACTACAACATTTTCCGTGGTCTTCAAACCAGTTTTAGCTGAAGCCGACTTTTTACTAAAGGGATTCAACACATCAATCGTCTTAGAAAGGGCAGTGGTAACAATATCCAAAGGCATGGTGGCCTTGACAGAGCCTAAGTAGGCAGCTGTTTCCTGCTCGTAATTCAATCCGGCAAAGGGGTTCATAACTCCACTGCCGAGAACGGTGGAGTTCATATTGCTACTGGTGTTATTACTGACTTTGTACGATTTATTAACCAGGTAACCTACCGCGAGATCGATATCTATATCTCTCAACATTTTGATGCCCAGGCCCGATCCTTTGATCCCTAACCCAGCTCCATAGTAATCCAGTGTGGGAAGGGCATATATGGCATCGTAATATATAG
The DNA here is from genome assembly GCA_002840505.1 of Deltaproteobacteria bacterium HGW-Deltaproteobacteria-2. NCBI lineage: Bacteria > Deltaproteobacteria > Deltaproteobacteria bacterium HGW-Deltaproteobacteria-2. Next base: position 180,723 of record PHBC01000001.1, read on the forward strand.
CCTGAACAGAGGAAATCCGATTTTCATAGCCGGCACGAAGCATAAGCCAGTCCAGCGCCTGATATTCCGCACCGACTCCCCAGTTCCAGGTATCTTTCCAGTTACGTTCCAGAAGCAGAATACTGTCACCACCATTATAACCCATATACTTGGCTAATTGGAGGAGCTGGATTTTCTGATCAAAAACGAAATAGTCCTGTTTAACGGACGACCAGTTTGCCCAATGCACATCGGCAAGAAGAGATAACCTTTTGATCGGCTTGAGCTTGATTCCCAAATTGACAATTTGTGGTATTTCTCTATCTGCCGTAATTGTTCCAGCCTGTTCGCCAACACGTTGATAGGGCAGATCAAGCGCCATGGATATAATCTGCATCAAAGCAGATTTTCCGCACCATTCAACCATATTTTGCCATTGTTCACTGTATGTCAGCTGATATTTCCCACTTAAGTGCGTTTTGATGGCGCTTTGGTAAGATATTCCAAAGGAAATCCAGTCAAAGGGTCCCCAGAGAACACCTAAATTAAATGATGGAGAAAAATCATCATGAGCACTTAGAGATAAATGTCCTATTGAATCATATGGACCTATTCCGCCACCGAACAAAGGCATGGGAATTGTAAGGTCAAAAAGCGGATTCCCCATACCCTGGGTTGCATCTCCCAGGGTTTTTGTCAGATTCACTATGGCATTTGGCGCCCTTACCTCTGTGCCAACACCCAGCGCTGATTGCCCCACCCCTAAAGAAGCACCAACAGAAAGAGTCTTGTTTACCTGATAACTTACCCCAGGACCAATATAGATCAGGTGCTGCCAATACACAGCTTCTCCATCCCACCTTGACGGATCGGATTTATCTCCATTATTCATTCCGACGGCAAAGGGAACATAAGCGCTGTAAGCAAACGTCCATTTTGAACCGGGATTTCGATGCGAAAGACCGAGTATGGGTGCTACTAGAAAATCCAGGGTAGTGTCCAGAACCGGAATGTACATTTTACCGGAAGTATTGCTTCCCTCTGTGCCACTCCAGGAATTACCGCTAAAACGATCGGGACCATTCTGAGTGCCCCAAAGCGGGTCTTTTATTAAGTTACCATTTAGATCATGAAAGCCCTCAAAGTTAGGATCTTTGCTTACCCTTGAGGTTTTATTGATGATCGGCAGAATGGCTCCCAAACTAATATAATTGCCGTCACCTAAAAGTGAAAGGCCGGCAGGATTGTAGTGAATTGACAGGATGCCGGGAGGATCCGCAGTAACATTGTTGGCAAGTGCAATGGCCCGGGTATCAACGGCCAGTTGTTCATGGAACGCTCCTTCTACCTGCGGTGGATTGAGGAATTGGCTTGCAGCCATTACCATGCATATGACAAAGCAAAGTAATATCCGCAAATGGGATAACCCCGGCAAATTAAATCTTTTCACACGAAAACAGAGAAATCCCGATAACGGCAGATGGGCAATAAACATTGTTAATTCTAAAATCTTTTTCATATCATTGCTCCCGGATTGTTTGATTATAAGAAAATTAATCCTTCCTGTTTCCAGTAAACAACTTTCTTTTTCCCTTCGTGACATGGGAAAAGAAAGAAAACAAAATCAAACATATAATTGCCTATGGCTTGTTGCTTCCTGAATTTCAAACTATCCTTTTATTACTAAACGGTTTAAAAAACAGTTGTTGTATATCTGTAATTCTTTACCTGAGTTTCTCCTATTATATCTTTAACATTTTGGGGAAAATCCTTAAAAATCAAACGGCACCCTGACCGCTAAGGAAAAGTCAGGATCGTTAACAGTCAATCCTATACTTAACGTCAGATATATGGATCGTGCCGGAGTCACCCGCCACCCGGTTCCGACGTTGAAGGTAGAAGAGACGGAACTGCCACTTTCAATAACTCCAGCATTGCTAAAAACATATTTACTGCCGAAAGCGTAGCTGAACTGAGTGCTTAAGTTCAATGATGCCTGATAAGAAAGAGCGTAACCGAAACCCAGGGCAAAGCCGATAGAACTGCCTGGTTCGACTTTAGTCAGAGTAGCACCACTCTCGCCCGCAGATGTCCAGTACTGAGACAGACCGCTTACCGGAAGACCATAGCTGTAAATCAAATTGCCGAAGGCAACAAGTGGATCCAGCGTCTTACTGAGAGAAACTCCGCCGCTGAATGAATAATAACCATTGCCGGTCGGTAACGACTGATCCGGATCAATTTTGTAGGGACTGCTTCCGGTAGGTATAGTAACTCCGGCACTTAATATCGTTGTGGGGAGTTTCCCTCCAGCTTTAATTGGCTGCCACTGCAAACCGAAGGAGATATCACCAAAATCGGTTGCATCCTGACTGGAAGATGTTCCCACCTTATTGTATTTGTAAGCAAAAGGGACGTTCGCGCTGATGGTCAGGTTGTTAAGGATTGCATACTCAGTATCAATAATATTGGCGATATTATGGCTGCTTCTACGTTCGATGGCGAAAGGGACGGCCGATTCATTGATCACATCCCCTGAATAGTATGAGTAACCAAATGTGTATCCGAGTCCGACGGTCCCCTTTTTCAAGAGTGTATATTGACGACTAACGGCAGAAAGAATATCCTCTACCGATTTGCTTTTTTCTTCCTCCGGAACTTCCAGTCGCTTGCGCGCTTCACTTTCATCCCGCATTCTTTGTACTTCTCGCTTCAGCTCTTGTACTTCCTGCTGAAGACTTTGAGGGGAGTCATCTTGTTTCGATTTTTTTACTTCCGGCTGAAGGCTTTGAGGTAAAACTTCTTGTTTCGGTTCTTTTAATTTCTTCTGAAGGTTTTCAGGAGATACATCATCAAGAGCAGCGTCTGCGTCTTCCGCACTAATTTTATTTAAAGCAAGCTGCATTCCTTTAATGGGAATCTGTGCCATAGCGGGAACGGTCACAAATAATGTACACGCAAAAAACACAACAGACAATAAATTAATAAATATTTTACTATTCATTATTCTCCGGTTGAAATATTTACGAGTCTTGTCGCTCCCATTACATTGCAATAATCCGTATAACACCCTTCAATACATGCGCTATAACATTGTGCCGGAAATGTGACGTGGCAACTATATTTTTTAAAATATTTGTAACACTATATAAGCTTTTTACCCTTGTCAAGGGAAAAACAATATTTTATCAAGGTTCATAGAAAATGTTTTTTCGGTATGTTACTACTTTATTATCTGATTGCACTATCCGGTCTTTGGAACAGATATAAATTATAATTATTAAATTAATTCAATCGATTTTCTTTCCGATTAAATCAATAATTGTAATTTCCGGCTGCGCCAGAATACGCACCGGCGGCCCCCAAGTTCCGGCACCTCTGGTAACATAAAGTGATTTGTTTTTTCCAAACTGACAATATCCACAGTTTTTGGAGAAAAATAAGCGCGTTATTAACGTAAAAGGGAAAATTTGGCCACAATGTGTATGTCCGGAAAGCTGTAAGTTGAAGTTTTCATTATTATTGACAAATGGCTGATGTTTCAACAATAAAATAAAGCCGTTACTTTGTATTGCCGGCAATACATAATCCGGACGAGAATTATCCTTTCTCATACCCAATTTTCTCCCGGTCACATCATCGACGCCTATAATATTTATTCCCGCTACTTGCCTGGTTTCATCACGTAAGATTTCAAATCCCGCATTTTTAGTAAACTCCAACGAATGTCCGATCCCGGCATAATATTCATGATTGCCGGTAACTGCATATTTACCGTACTGAGTTCTAATTTGAGCAAGTTGCCTGGCTTGCGGCATCACATTGTCTAGTTCACCATCCAACAAGTCTCCGGTGGAAACCAAAATATCGGGATTAGCTTCCTGCACGCAATCGATTATCTTCTGTAGACGTTTATCCCGGACAATTAATCCAATATGCACGTCGGATATTTGGACGATACGGATTTTACCATTATTAAGCAATGATTGTTCTGTATGAATTTCCATTTTTTTTACCCGGACTCTTTGGGCATCAAAAAATCCATAAACAACGAAAATAAAGGAAACAAATATGGATAAAACAAAGACAATATTTCTAACAGGAGCACTTCCCGCGCTTTTGAAAAAAAACTTACATATGTGTCTGAGTAAATTAAATGCGATATCCAGAAAGAAAAATAAAAAAACAAAAGCCATCCAGAGATAACCGAAATAGGCAATTGACCTCGCCAATGTTTCCAAATGACGGCTTTCCGCCAGCCGTATAATCACAGGAGCCAGAATCATCAAAACGAGCAAAACTATTACAATGGCTTGCACTTTACCGGAAAGATGCAAAACGTTTCTCGTCCGGGAAAAGGCATAAAAATTAATTCCCCCGTAAAGACATATAAAAATCAGAAGAAAAATAATCATAATGATTCCAATAAATGGCAAATTGCGTAAAAACTTGACAAGGAATACCCCTTAAGATAAATATCACAACTCTTGTTTAGATATTGATAAATGGATGCCGATGTAGCTCAGCCGGTAGAGCAACTGATTCGTAATCAGTAGGTCACCAGTTCGATTCTGGTCATCGGTTCTCTTAAAATAGTGACCACAAGTGACCACATTACTTATTTATTTCCATTTATAATCTAGAAGTGTCCGATTAAGCATTGTCTAGATTATTTCTTTCATTTACTAATTCACAACATTGGTTTGTCTTCAGTTTTGTCTATACCATTTATTCCTTTGCTCCCGCTTTGTTAAGTATTTCCATAATTTCTGTTTGACCATTCTTTTTTGCTATCTTTAGGATAGAATACCCTTCAGCATCTTTTACATTTACATCAGCACCTTTGTCTAAAATAAGTTTGAAGATTCCTACATATAAATTATGTAATTTCAAAAAAACTTGATCAGATAAAATATCTTTAATCTTCCTGAAGTTAATTTTCAATGGCACCATTAGAGGAGTTATACCAAAATCATTCTTTGCATTTACATCAGCCCCCTTATCTAAAAGAAGTTTGACAATTTCTAGCTGCCCACTTTCCGATGCTCCCATTAGAGGAGTTACACCAAAATCATTCTTTGCATTTACATCAGCCCCTTTGCTTAAAAGAAGTTCTACTATTTCCGTATATTGCTGTTGCCATCCTTTTAGCAGCGCCAATTCGTCGCTTGATGTTACATTTTTATTTACATTCTTGTCTCTATTTATAAAGAATTTGATGATTATATTACCACCAGTTGATGCATGAATAAGCGCCGTGTTACCATTATCATCATTTACATTTATTTTAGCACCATTATCCAAAAGAAGTTTAACAATTTCCATATAACCGCCACTTGATGCCTCCATAAGAGCAGTTCTACCATTACCACCATCTATTTTAGCACCTTTATCCAAAAGTAATTTGACGATCTCTGTATAGCCACCTCGTGATGCCCACCAAAGTGCTGTTTCACCATAATCATTCTTTATATTTACGTCAGCGCCTTTTTCCAAAAGAAGTTTAACAATTATTTGATAGCCGTTCTCCGATGCCTTAATAAGAAAAGTTGAGCCGTCTGTCATTTTTATATTTGTATCAAAACGCCCCTTGTTTAAAAGAAGTTTAGCAATCTCCACACGGCCACCGCGCAATGCCCACCAAAGAGCATCAATACCATCACTATTAACATTTACATCAACACCATTATCTACAAGTAATTTGACAATATCTATATGGCCATACCAAGATGCTATCCAAAGGACTGTTCTATCATCTTTTCTCTTTGCATTTACATCAGCGCCTTTTTCCAAAAGTAATTTGAAGATCTCCGTATAGCCACCTTGTGATGCCCACATGAGCGCAGTTATCCCATCAGGGATTTCCTTCACATTTACATCAGCACCCTTATCCAAAAGTAATTTAACGATCTCCGTATAACCTTTTTCTGATGCCAATATCAATGCTGTCACATTTCTTAAATAAGCACGGGAATGTTTTTTGATAGTTTTTATCGTTTTAATAAAATTAACCTCAGCGCCTTCAGTCAGAGCATTCTGTACCTCTTGAATGTTGCCTTTTTCAGCAGCTTGAATTAATTTTTCATTTTTGTTCGATATGCCTGCTTCAGCAAAAGCAGCAGACACCAGAAAAACAACAGCCATTAAACATAATATTCTTTTCAATGGATAATCCTTGTTTTTTAAATTATTCAATTTTGATAAGTAATTATTATTTGATTCAGAAATATTACAGAGAAATGTATTGTATGTCAATAAAATGGATAACAAAATAGCATTAAATAGTGTTTATTGCTGATTAAAAAGTTATATAATTTATAGAGACTGATGATCTGAAGATTACATGAAGAAGTTTTTAAAAATCTTTACATCTATTATTTAATAATACTTTATCCTACGGCAACTTATTTGAATACTCTCTTTATAGTGATTGATAATTTTTTTATAATATGATTATAAAATACCTGTTCATTTAAAATATTTTCGGCTTAAATAAAGGAGGATGTCATGAAAAAGACTTTTTCAGTTGTTGCTGTTATGTTCATGTTGTTGATGCTTCCGGGGATTTCCTTAAGTGCTACTACTGGACCTTATATCAGTGCTCAGTTGGGTGGGGCATACTTGACCGATAGCGATTATAAAGAGCCGGTAGATTATGGCACGATGGAATTTAAACTAGGTTTTGCTGGTGGTTTTGCAGGCGGTTATAACTTTGGAATGTTCAGAGTTGAAGGAGAAATAGGATACCAGCGGAATGAAATGGATAAGGCTAGCGTTTGTTCAGGAGGGGGTTGTATCTCTGGAACTGTTTCATCAAGCAATATGTCAGCCCTTTCAGGCTTAGCAAACGCATACATCGATTTTGTAAACAGCAGTCCCGTTACGCCATACATCAGCGGTGGAATTGGTGTGGCGAAAATCGACCTCAAGATAAGCGATACATCTTTTGATTCTACGGTATTTGCTTATCAAGTTGGTGCGGGCGTTGCATTTGCCATTAATCCACATATGAGCATCGATTTAAAATATCGGTACTTTGCTACGGCAGACCCTAAACAAGACTTCAGCACGTGGACATTTGCAAGTCACAATATCTATTTCGGATTCAGGTACAATTTTTAGCTGACTCGAAGAAGTCTTCAACAAAGCCAGAGATAGGTTACTTTTATCCTCTGGCTTTACTTTTTTCAACTGTCAAAGAATGACACTGCTCAAATTATGCCTGTTTAATACTTTTTTATGCTAATTCCGTTGCATCACAGTGCCTACTAGTTATGCAGTGCATTACTATCTTTCAATCCGTAATCAATAATGATTTGTATTTTTCTTTTTGAAAAAAGAAAATGTGCTAATTGATATTAAACTTATTTGGAAAAGTGAAATTAGTAAAAATCAATTTAAAATGAAATAGGTGAAAATGAGCGATAACTACGTTTCGTGGAAGTATTGGCTGTTGAAGGACTTCGATATATCTATTGCCTGTGCCAAGAAAATACTCATTTCTCGCTTCGGTAAGGAGCAAGGCAAGGCCCTCATAAGGGAGTCGCGCCATGAATATGACATCCTGATACCACAGATTCCTTACATTGGTGATAAGAATCCTTTCCTAGTCTTCCTGATTCCATCGAGTCGAATTTTTACGATTTATTGAGTACTACAAAGACATGGCCAAACAGTCAAGGATGCTGGACAACTGATTTATGAGATGAGCGAAGCGATGTGCAAAGTTATTCCAAAATTTGTACGATGGATGATTGGCTATATTTGTTTTCCCCGATGGTATTTAGGACACGTGAAAAAGTCGGCGATAGAATCTCAGAAGCGCAAGTATCCCAGTGATTTTGTCATGACCTATGTAGATGGCAATGGCCGTGACTTTGACTTCGGCTTTGACTACAACGAGTGTGCTATCTGCAAGTTTCTCAGCGCACAAAACTCTTTAGAATTGGCGCCGTATATATGTGCTACGGACAAGTTTCTTAGAGATATGTTAGGTTTGGGGTGAGTCGAACCATAACCCTTGCCGAGGGTCACGAGAAATGTGATTTTTGGTTTAAGAAGGGCGAGAAGACGAACATGGTGATGCCTCAATCGTTGAATCATTTAAATAAATCAAATATGGCATAACAACCACATGCAACCGATTTGTTCCACAGCGTATACGGCTGATGCAAAATGTTGCACCTTTCAAATCGTAATTCACAACGTAAAGACTTTTCAAAGTCGTTTGTTTGTAGGTGAAAGAGATAGTGGCAAGTGGTCATTTTTTCGTAGTATAAATAACTGTTTTATAAAACAAACAGCTAAGAACACATGATTCGTAATCAGTAGGTCACCAGTTCGATTCTGGTCATCGGCTCCAGTAAAATCAAATATTTAAACAAATTGTCCGAATATTTATTTTCCCCCGTGCTACCCTGTATGCTACCCTTAGGTATGATTATTCGTGGTTTCTGGTTATGTTGAACTATCATAAATTTTAAAGAAGAAATTATGTTATTTTTGATGCAAAATTTTTATTCCCCTTTTGTAAGAAGATTAACACGTGAAAACAAAAATGTAAATCTGAAGGGTAAAAGGCTTCTTTTTTTACCCCTTGACATTAGCAATCAGCAGCAGTATCTTAAAGTTGAAGAGTGCTGCAATGCCCAGACGATATTAGTGAAAGTTACACCATTTCACTGGAGGTGATTAAAACAAACCTTACTTTTGGGTATTGAGTGGTAATGCTGACTGCTAGAAAGCAGTTATAAAAATAAGCTGATTACAGCTTATGAATATAATGCATTGCGGTGCTCTTCATTTTTTATTGTGTTCACCAACTAACCCTTAAAAATCTAGCACCATAAATTAACGATTACCGTTTGAAAAGGTTAATCTATTGTAGAATTGCTGGATGCTTTGCTACAGGGAGTAAGACATTTTAGACAAGTATACTTAGGCAGGATTAAGACGTATACACTCTTTTTTCCACGAGATGTAATCCGCAAGTTTCTTGATTGCTTCGCTGGGGGTGTTGACGAATTCCACGCCCGCTTCATAATACCTGTCCTCAAAGATGATTTTTATCCATTTTACTTTTCCGAAGGCGGTTATCTTTTGTTGCAAATCCTTTAATGTGAAATCCATCTTGAGGATGGTATCAATAGGTAAAACAATAGTGGCCCTAATTCTGGCACCGGACACAGAGATATCCTTACTGTGGCTATATAAGATTTCTTCTTTAGGAAGATTATCTTTTCCGGAAACGACAGATATGACGATCTCATTAACATCTTTCAGTCGTTCCGTTTTCCTTTCTTCTTTCATAACGATCTATTCCTTTTAATTTACTCTAGGATGTTCGTTTTTCATACTTTACGTCAAACCCTGCTTATTCATACTATAAGAAACGCTTTCTTCTATGTCAATTAAATCTTGGCGACAAAATGTGAGGTGCGAATTGTGTTTATTTCCAATTGAAATTTTGCATTTTCGTTGAGATTGACGATTTATTTGTTACAGGAAGAAGGAAATAAAATCCAATTTACGATCCGGTAGCATTGTTTAGTTCACCTACAAACAAATAGATTAATTAAGCAGAGATAAGTGAAGATTACCGCTTAAAAGAGAGCAACTCCTATCTCACGGGAAGGACTGAGCACGCGCCGATCCGATGAAGTGTTTGGTTAGCGTATTTTTTATGAACTAAGTTTCTCCAGAATAACTGAATTCCAATGCTTTTTATCGATCTGCCAGCCATTCCTTTGCCTGTTCTATAGTATCGAACAGAACTAGTCTTCTGCCGAATAATTTCATTACCCTGCCAGTCACACCTACCACTGCCGCCGCAACCACATAAGGCTTGTCGCCGGCCACGAATTCCTTCATGGCATCAATCACCTCAGGATCGAACCAGGCGTCGGTCACGTCCGTAAGAGAGAAAACTGATGCCTCGGGCTGGTTTCTGATGATTTCTCTTGCGTTCGCGATGACCGCAAACATCTCCTCAGCACTGCATTTGGACATATCTATATAAAGAAGCTTCTTTCCTTTGTACTCGGTGAAATATACCCTCTCCATACAATTCCTTCCGGCAAAATTTTACTGGCTATTATTTAATATTTTCTATCTCTTTTTGTCCACACATTTCTTCAACCATTTTTTGATGATTTACGATTGAAAGAGTGAAAAAAATATTTTAATAATTTGCGTTTGAAATATGTTTTTATATTGCGCTGTTTTTTCCATATCACGCAAGCTGATAGCTTTTTTCCCGGAATAATCTTAAACAAGCATCGGCAACCGTGTTGTCATAAAGAATTCCCTTATTTTTATCGATCTCTTCAAGGGCTATTTTAATACTCCAGGCCGAACGATAGGGGCGATGGGAAGCCATGGCCTCCACCACATCCGCCACGGCCAGAATACGAGCCTCCATAATAATTTCATCCCCTTTCAGATTTCGGGGATAACCGGAACCATCCATTCGTTCGTGATGCTGGTGAACAATTTGTGCCAACGGCCAGGGAGATTCGACATTTTTAAGCATTTCGTATCCACTCCGCGCATGTTCTTTAACCAGAGAAAATCCCAATTCTGACAGCTTTGTGGGCTTGGCCAACACCTCCACGGGTACGGATAATTTTCCGATGTCATGTATAACACCGGCCATGCGGATTCCCTCAATTTTTTCCTGATCCAATCCCATCTCAGCGGCAATAGCGCAGGCCAGATTTGCAGACCGGGACTGGTGACCGGCTGTATAGGGATCTCTGGATTCCAGAGCGGACACCAAAACCTGAACAGTTGTGTTAACTGCTTTTTTGAGATCGTTAATGGTTTGTTGAAGTTTTTCCTCTTCCCGCTTGCGTTCGGCTATGTTTCTGGTTATAGCCATAGAAGCAGGCCTGCTTTCGTATTGGATAAGTTTTGTTGATGATTCTGTTTCTTTGATCGTACCGTCTTTGCATAAGAGTCTTACATGAAATATTTCGGGTATGTCCTTGCCTTGTTCACGCAGAGCAACTCTTTCTTTTATCACAGAGACAAAATCGGGAGGCACCAAGTCATATATTGATTTACCAATCAGTTCTTCGACTGTATATCCGGATATTTCTGCCTGGCGTTTGTTGGCAAACTTAATAATCTCATCTTGAATAATCGAGATACCATCCGGCGCGTTTTCCACAACGGTTGCATATTTTTCTTCACTAACCCGCCGGGCATCATCTACCTGATTGCAACGGTTGACATGATCCAGTGGTCCAGTATTTTTTTTATGTTTTTGGGCACTCTTATTTTTCATTTTATTCCTTAATTCAAGACCACGTTAATAACCGATTTGGTTCAAGTTTTCATTCGGGTTGAATTTATATCAAACATTAAATTAGAATTCATTACTTTTTTTACTTATTTCCGATTGAAATTCGGCGACAATAAAATAAACTGAAAATCATTTAATAAATATAAAAAGTCTGCGAAAAATATATTTTAATCTTTCGAGAGAGCGAGTCGCAACCAGAACATTAAATATGATCCCGGGGCGTATATAAAACTTTAAAAATGCCAGAACAAACAACCATGTAAATTTCTGTTTAGTAATACCTTCAGGTATATATGGTCTCAGATCCTGTCCCATCAAATCCCAGTCTATAGTTTTTAATTCTTTCTTTATCAGTAATTCATCAAATATCTCCGTGCCGGGCGTGGGATGAAAGGGAAAGAAATTCGCACCAGAAAGAGGCAGACTTTTAGCCAGCCGTATTGTTTTATAAATATCTTCCTCTGTCTCCAGAGGATACCCCAAAATAAAATTGCCGATAATTTTGATATGAGTTTCGGCATTAATAAGATTTATTTTACTCTTTATAAGATTAAGGGTTAATTTTTTTTTCATATGGTCGAGAATTCGCTGAGACCCTGACTCGATTCCCACGGTTAATAAATAACAACCTGATTTTTCCATTAAATTTAATATGTCTTTATCAATCAAATCCAAGCGAATACCAAAACAGGACCATTTTATATTGATCTTCTGTTTAATCAACTGTTCACACAAATCACTAACCAGGTTCTTGAAAACCAAAAAATTATCGTCAATGAAACACACTTCTTTGATTCCAAAATTTGACTTCAAGTATCTTATTTCCTCTATTATATAAGAAACACTATGGGACCTTATTTTATGTCCGGTAACCGAACGGCAGGAGCAGAACGAACAATGATAGGGACATCCTCTGGTCATAATAAGAGGAGCTACAATTTTCGATTTTGTAAGATAGGATGTCTGAAATGGATAATTGCAGGGATTTATTAAATTCCAATCAGGATGTCCCAGTGAGTCCAAATCTTCCGGAAAAACGGGAGGATTACTTTTTATTTCGCCGTTGTTTCTCCAAATCAAACCAGGGATCTGTTCTTTTTGGGCTATATCCAAATTCGGGAAATTACTTATCAAATCTGACAGGCCCGCTTCCGCTTCACCTCTGATAGCAAAATCGGCTTCTTCAAAATATTGCAGCGTTTGTTCCGGAAAAACTGAAGGATGAGCTCCGCCGAGAATAATCTTGGCATCAGGGCGCCTTTTTTTAACAAGTAACAAAGATTTCTTAACTGAAGGTAAATCTGTGGAAAATACCCTGAAGCCGATAACATCAAAATCAAAGCCGGCAATATAATCCTCAAATTTTTTAAAAGTCATTCTAAGATTGACACAATCCAATATGGCAACCTGATGATTTTTTCTTTCCAAAGCCTTAGCCAGATAGCCTAATCCCAGATCCGGAGAGGATAGAGAAATATTGCGAGTGACAGGATTTACCAGTAATACTTTCATGAAGTAATTTTAGATATTTTAGAAATTGGTTTGATAAGGAACTGTTTGCCCATTAATAGACACTAAGAATTTATGTTCTTCATGTCAAGGGAATAGTGCAGCCTCTGGCAGGTCGAAGGCTTCCTACGCTCACTTTATTAACAACTTGCGGAAATGATAGCCAAACATCATGAGCATTACAGCTTCTCCTAAGGACTGACGATAAGAAATTAATGCCTTGAACAGCAGTTTCCAAAAGTAGATGCTGTTACTCCACTTGTCGAAAATACCCATATAAAGAACGGAATTGAAAAAAGCAATTATTCCCAGTAACGTTAACGGGCGAGGCCTTACGGGCTTGTACGTCCTAAGAAATTCGAGAAGCCTTGTATAGTATTCTTTCGGGGAATATATATAATTCAGAACAGCGCTGTAGCCTTCTTTCAGCACTTGCGGATCCATTTTGGGAATGAAATTCAAGGATCCGTCACAGTTATCTCCGGAGCAGTCATCAATTAGGCGTCCTTCATCCTTAAGACGCTGGTAAAGGCGGGTTCCCCGAGGTGCATTGAGCAACCCGATCATGGCCAGCACTACACCGCTATTTTGAATGAACTTTATCTGGCGTTCGAAAATGTCAGGCGGATCGTTATCAAAACCTATGATAAATCCACCCATAACCTCCATTCCGTTTCGCTGTATCGTTTTGACCGCTTCTACAAGATCCACCGAACGGTTCTGGTGTTTGCTGCATTCCGCAAAGCATTCTTCCTCCGGCGTTTCCAGACCAAGAAAGACATGGCCAAAGCCCGCCGCCGTCATAAGTTTCATGAGCTCTTCATCCTGAGCCAGGTTTACCGAAGCTTCCGTGTAGAAAATAAATGGAAAATTTCTTTTCTCCTGCCATGTTTTGAGCTCCCGGAGGAGTGTTTTTACCTTCGATTTATTTCCGATAAAATTGTCATCCACAATGAAAAGACTTCCGCGCCAACCTATTTCGTAGAGCCTGTCAAACTCACGGATCATTTGCTCATTGGATTTTAATCTGGGATATCGTCCATAAAGATTTGTTATATCACAAAACTCACAATCGTAAGGGCACCCTCTGGAATACTGAACTGACATTGAAGCGTAGATATTTATATCTATAAGATCCCATCTGGGAAGTGGAGTCAGATTAATGTCGGGTTTTTCCTCAGTTGTATAAATTCGGCGCGGGCTTCCATTGGCCAGGTCCTTCAGAAACAGGGGAAGAGTTATCTCCGCCTCATTGAGAACCAGGTAATCGACATCGTTAAAATCATCCTTATAGCTTGTAAAAAGTGGGCCGCCACCTACTATTACTTTGCCCAGAATGCGACATCTGGCTACAATCTGCCTTACGGACTCCTTTTGAACTATCATGGCTCCGATGAAAACCATGTCGGACCATTTAATTATTTCATCCGAGAGGCTTTCAGTGTTCATGTCTACCATCTTAATGTCCCAATCCTTGGGAAACATGGCCGCGACCGTCAGTAGTCCCAAAGGAACGTGAAAAGCCTTTTTACGGATTAATTTCATAACATGCCGAAAATTCCAGAAAGTATCGGGTATCAACGGATTAATGAGTAAAGCTTTCATTGGTCAGGTACCTTTTGACGGACTACAAAAAAGCGTGGTTAATTAATCCTCTTTATATTTGCTTTTCAGAAAAAATTTTAGATTTTAATATCCACATCATTTGCTTCATATATAATGCTAAAAAAAGTTTTATTCGTGGACTTCTATGTTTGACGGCTAAATAAAAAATAGAATAAATAAAAATAGGCAGCTTGATGAAGTAAGGTATCTTTTGGGATGTGCTGTAAGTCAGTTTCTTTCTTAAAAAAACCGGCACAGCGGGAAGAACTTTAAGGATGAAATAATATTCATCGTGAAAATCATGGGATGCCGGAGAGGTTTCAAAATAACTGTGAGGATTACGGCCATGATTTATTAAATCCAATTTTTCAGCATTTAAAATATTATGTTCAAAACCCTTCTCAATGATTTCAGTCTGAGGATGATAGGACATCCAGTAGGGCTCTATAATATCAGGCATGTTTTCAATAAAGAATAGTCTGGCTTCCTCGTAGTGCTCTATAGTATCGCCGGGCAACCCGATAATGTAATCAGCAAAAGAGACAATTTTATGCTTCTTCAGAATCTGAAGGGCTTTCATTATATTGGCGTTTGTTTCGTTACGTTTTAAATATTTTTTACGGTATTCTTCATTAATATTTTGAATTCCAAAATCCACCCATTTGCAACCGGCATCTTTCAGTTGCATTGCCGTATCTTCGTCAAATAAATTCACGTGTATGTAACATTTGAAGGGAATCGCTATTTCTTTTTTGTATGCTTCCAGAAAATCTTTCAGCCATTTTTTATCAAAAATAAAAATGTCATCCCAAAATTCAATCATCTTGATTTTGTATTTTTCTTTATAGGCGCGCAATTCCTCCATTACATGTTTAACGCTTCTTCGCCTGATGTAATTTGATTTCTCCTCGGGAATATCTCTGAAAAAATGATTGAAACAATAAGAACAATTATAGGGACATCCTCTGGAAGTCATTGTCAGGTAATATGATTTTAAAGGGAATATTTCTTTCCAGATTTCATTGTCAAAATGAGGAAGGGAATCAAGGTCTTGAATAAAACCGATCTGCTTGCCTTTAATAATGGTGTTATCTTGGGATCTATACCATGTGTTTACTATCGGCCCGGAAGAGTTTCCTTTTTCAATATGTTTGATAATTTCGGGAAAAGCAATCTCGCCTTCACCGATGACTATATAATCTATGAATTCGCTGGCGATAACTACTTCCGGAACAGAAGAAACATGTATGCCGCCAAAAACTATTTTCGCCTGTGGACAAATCTTCTTAAAAGCTTCGGCATAGTGCAGCGCCCGCTGATAATCAAATGTTACCACGGAAAACGCGATCAGATCAGGCTGATACGCCTTAAGCTGTTTAAATATTTCTTTATCGTTGCTAAAAAATCTTGCCAGCCTTTTGAATTCTCTGGTGAGGCCGTCTTTAAACAAAGTAGGGGTATGCAATAATTTTACAGAGTGTCCTTCTTTTTTGGCGATGGCTGATAATATTGATATTGCCAAAGACTCATAGGCAATAGAGGCAAAAGCTATTTTCATATAATTTGAATACAAATAATTTGACAGCGAGTACTTTAAACTGTTTTGTTATTTGGAACTAAAAAAATTTGTTTAATCTTTGTTTCTTAAAGCTTCGACAAAATCATAGTCTTCAAGGTTTTGAAGTATAAGTAGTATGATTTTGAGTGTCAAGGAATATAAAATACATCCTACTTAGACTATATCAATCTGGCGGCATAATTGTTTAATGCTCTCTCATCGGTAACGGTTCTGGGAAATTTCTTTCTTCAGATATTAACTTCTAATTATTATCTGGCAAAGCAGAAAAAATGTTGAAATTGATAGCCAGTTGTGCGAAAGTTTCTCTCTACAAAATAAAAAAAATCATGAATGGTGTTTTTTCACAAAACCTTCACCAAGGTGGTTTTTATGGTTGATGTTCCTGACATTTCAATTGTTGTGCCAGTGTATGGAAGCGACAGTACGCTGGTTCCTCTTTATGAAAGAGTTTCCGCCGCCGTGAGCCAAATTCCGGCGAGTTTTGAACTTATCTTTGTTGATGATTGCGGGCCGGGAAATCCATGGGGAATAATTAGTAGAATAGCTAAAAGTGACCAGCGTGTCATAGGGTTAAAGCTCTCCAGAAACTTCGGCCAGCACAGCGCAATTATGGCAGGTATAAATTTGGCACGTGGTCACTGGCTGGTGATAATGGATTGTGATTTGCAGGATATACCGGAGGAGATTCCCCGTCTTTGGGCAGAAGCGCAAAAAGGATATGACGTTGTTACCGGACGCAGAGTTGAAAGGCAGGATGGATTTATTAAACGTTTTTTCTCACGTGCCTTTCATAGCGTATTCAAATATATGACTGATCAGAAAACCGATTCTGCTCAGTCAAATTTTGGAATCTATTCCCGTAAAGTTGTTAATGTGGTTAAAACATTGCCTGAGCAACCCAGCGTTTTCACTTTGCTGATTCGATGGGCTGGCTTTGAGCCAAAGACAATTGACATCAGGCACGGCAAACGTACTGAAGGTAAATCGAGTTATAGCCTAACTCGCAGGTTTTCACTGGCAATGGATACAATTGTTTCATACTCCAACAAACCTTTGAAGGTGTGCGTTCAGTTCGGATTCCTTATGGCTTTTGCGGCTTTTTGCTATGGAGCATTGCTCTTTATACGCTATTTTTTATTTGATTATATTCCCGCCGGGTGGACCAGTATGATGGTTTCAATGTTTTTCTTGTCCGGCGTTCTTCTCTTTGGAATGGGAATTCTGGGCATTTACATAGGAAGGATTTTTAATCAAGTAAAGGGAAGACCGCTCTATGTTGTTGATGAGCGAACACCGGCTTCTGTTCAGGACGATTCCTTATAAAATTCTATACGGCGCTGTTTTACGGATTATTAATGAAAAATAAGAAAAAGAAACTGCTCCTTGCCGGCGGTGGTTACGCCGATATACCACTTATCCTGTCGGCTAAAAAATTAGGATATTATGTTATCACCAGCGGCAACAGGCCTGACGAGCTTGGACATAAATATTCCGACGAATATAAGATGGCTGATTTTTCAGATTGTGAGGCCATTCTTAAACTGGCAAATAATTTGAAAGTTTCCGCCATTTGTGCCTGCTGTAACGATTTTTCCGCATTGTCAGCTGCTTATACCGCGGAAAAGCTGGGTCTGCCTGGTCACGATCCATACAAAGTTGCACGGGTCATTCACTACAAAGATCAATACAGGCAGTTTGCCTTTGAACATGGCATTGCGGCACCCAAGGCAATTTCATTCACAAATAAAAAGGATGCTTTAGAGGGAATGAAATCTTTTGCATTTCCCGTTATTATCAAGCCAGTTGATCTAACGGGTGGAAAGGGCATGTCCACAATCAATGAAATAACCGAAGCGGAAATGGCGATTGAAAAGGCATTAGCTGTTTCGCGGATGAAGAGAGCTGTTGCTGAAGAATTTATTTCCGGTAGCCGTCATGGTTTTTCCGTTTTTTTGGTTGACTGTCGCGTCGTATTTTTCTTTTCCGATAATGAACATTATTTTTTAAATCCCTATTTGGTGTCGGCGGCTTCTGTTCCCGGCATTGTTCCTCAAAAAGCGATGAAAACACTTTGTGCCGAATCAGAAAAAATCGCGTCTTTGCTTTCGTTAAAAACAGGTATCTTTCACATTCAATATATATTAAGGGGAGAGGAACCGATTATCATTGAAATATGCCGCCGCGCGCCTGGAGATCTATATATAAAGCTGGTTGAGCACGCCACTGGAGTGGACTATCCATCATGGATAGTCAAATCTTCCGCAGGGCTGGATTGTTCCGGATTGACTCAAGTGGAACCCAAAGGATTTTTTACCCGTCACTGCGTTATGAGCGCAACCGCAGGAAGGGTCAGAGACATATTATTTGATGACAGCATCAAGGAACAAATAATTGATAAGTTTATGTGGTGGGAAAAAGGAGATGTTGTTTCTGATGTGATGACCACCAAGTTCGGCATTGTTTTTCTTAAGTTTCAATCACAGGACGAAATGATGGAGAAAACAGAACACATGCAGGAATTAATCCGGGTCGTAACGGAATAATATTGCTTATCACCCGGAAATAATTATTAATAAACCTTTATAAAGAAAAGGAATAAAAAATGGGACAAACACCTTTTAGAATAGGCTTCATTGGCGGTGGGCTCAATTCCGCTGTTGGGAACACTCACCGGATTGCTTCCCAAATGGATAATCGCTGGGTTTTGGAAGCTGGCTGTTTCAGCACCAATGATAAAATCAACCGTGAGACGGCCGCGCAGTGGGGATTGGATAAATCCCGTGTCTACGATGACTGGCATGTTTTATTGAGAAATGAAAAAAATAAATTGGACGCTGTCTGTCTGCTGACTCCGACTCCATCTCATTCAGAAATGGCGATTGAAGCTTTAAATAATGGTTTTCCTGTTATCTGCGAAAAAACCTTGGCCACATCAAGTAAAGAGGCCGCGGCCATTTGTCGAGCTATCGATATGAACAAGGGATTTTTAGCTGTCACCTACAATTACACTGGATATCCTATGTTGCGGGAACTCCGGCAAATGATCATTGATGGAAAACTGGGAGTTATTAACCTGATACAGATAGAAATGCCGCAAGAAGGTTATGTCCGTTTGAATAAGAATGGACAGCCGCCCAAACCTCAGGCCTGGCGATTGAAAGACGGTAAGATACCGATTATATCTCTTGATCTCGGTTCTCATCTTCATAACATTATATATTTTTTAACCGGAGAAAAACCTCTTCAGGTTGTCGCCGATCAAACCAGTTACGGTTTTTTTAAAGATGTGACGGATAATGTTATTTGCCTTGCACGTTATACCGGAAATCTGCGCAGTCAGATATGGTACAGTAAAATGGCTTTAGGATATCGTAATGGCCTGCGTGTCAGGGTCTATGGAAAAAATGGCAGCGCGGAATGGTTTCAGCTTGTACCGGAAGAATTAATTTTCAATGATGTTAAAGGCAGGAGGGAAATCATTGACCGGGCATCGTGCGTTGAGATTGCGGATCAGTTGCGTTATAATCGCTTCAAGTCCGGACATCCGGACGGTTTCATGGAAGCGTTTGCCAATCATTATTATGATCTGGCTGATAGCTTGCTTGAATTTAAGAAAACAGGCGTTCATACATCGCCATGGACTTTTTCCGCCACTATAGCGAAAGAAGGTCTGGAGATGCTTGAGGCAATATCCCAGTCGGCAAAGAATAATCGCTGGCAGAAAATATCATCATCAAATCTTGAGAATAATTAGGAAATCATTGTTGTTTAAAATATATCCTGAAAAAAAATATTCTGATGCAGTTGAATTCTGTAGTCTTTTCATACATGAGAAGACAAGACCCCGCTATGTGCTGGGCCGCAATGAATACGCGGTCAGTATTGCCAACTGTATTGATATCAACGGCTTTATTGATGACTTTACGATTGAAACCGAATTCTTAGGTAAGCCAATTGTTAAAATGGATAAGATTCCAAAAGAAAGCATAATTGTTTCGGCTGTGATATTCGTTCTGCCTTTGACCGCATTGAGAAGACTACAAGATCGCGGATTCACTTGTTTGGATTATTTTAATTTTTTGAAATACTCAGGACTCGCGCTGAAAGAAATTGATTTCTTGCGTAGAAGTAAAGAAGATATGGAAAAGAATTTACACAAGTATCAAATACTGCATGATCGCCTAGCAGATAAAAAGTCCAGAAACGTGCTTGGCAAGCTCTTGAACTTTAGAGCATCAAGTGATTTAAATTACATGCTCGGTTTTAAGGACGCGCAAGACAGACAATATTTTGAAGATTTTCTTGAATTGAAACCTGGCGAAGCTTATGTTGACGTAGGGGGGTTTGACGGACAAACGGCTGTTGAATTTATTAAAAGATGTCCTAATTATAAAATGATTCATTTTTTTGAACCTGACGCCAAAAATATTGCTCTTGCACGCAATAAATTATCCGGGTACGGCAATATACGTTTCTACATGATGGGTTTAGCCGATGCAAAAAAAAAGCTGCGGTTCAGTTCCGGTGGAGGATCGGC
The DNA here is from genome assembly GCA_002840505.1 of Deltaproteobacteria bacterium HGW-Deltaproteobacteria-2. Classification (NCBI taxonomy): domain Bacteria; class Deltaproteobacteria; species Deltaproteobacteria bacterium HGW-Deltaproteobacteria-2. The sequence goes on from PHBC01000001.1 coordinate 201,237, forward strand.
AAGTAAGTTGAGCGATACGGGTGATACGGAAATTGAAGTGGATACAATTGACAATCAGATAAAAGAAGCGGTTTCCTTTATCAAAATGGATATTGAAGGGTCTGAAGGAATTGCCCTGGAAGGCGCTAGAGCGCATATATTAGAGGACCATCCCAAACTTGCCATTTGCTGTTATCACAAAATTGACGACTTATGGAAGATACCTGAACAAATTTTTGCCATACGAAACGATTATTTACTATACTTGCGCCATTACACGGATGGTCTCCATGAAACAGTTATGTTTTTTATACCGAATACATGATATAAATTCAATTTAGGTTAACAATTATCAATGGCTGAAAAAAACCCAAATAAATGGACAAAATCAAGCTGGCGTTTTTTCCCCACTCGTCAACAACCACTTTGGCCAGAGCACCGGGCAAGTGAAGAGATATTGAATAAGATTTCCCAATTGCCTGCACTGGTTTTTGCCGGAGAAAGCCGTTCCTTGAAGCAGGATCTTGCCGAGGTGCTTAGAGGCAAGGCTTTTGTTCTGCAGGCCGGTGAATGCTCTGAAGATTTTTCCCGCTGTCACGGACCTTATATTCACGATCTTTTAAAAGTTATACTGCAAATGTCAGCAATTATAACCTATGCGGGAGAGAGGAAAGTAATAAAAATAGGTAGAATGGCCGGCCAATACGCGAAACCCCGTTCGTCAGATACAGAAAAAGTAGGCAAACTAACGATTCCGAGCTATCGCGGAGATATGATAAATAGTCCCGAACCAACTGTGGAAGCTAGAACTCCTGACCCAAGAAGAATTTTGGAAGGATATTTCAGAGCTACCGCAACTCTTAATCTTGTCAGAGCCTTTACCACGGGTGGTTACGCGTCACTGGATCAGGTTCACGCGTGGAGTGAAGTTAGCTTAAAAGCTTTTCCCTCAAATCCTAAATATGAAGAACTCGTCAGGGGAATTAAAAAGGCTATAGGATTCATGGATGCCATAGGTATAAAAAGCACTAATCCGCAGTTAGATCAGGTTTCTCTTTATACTTCTCATGAAGCCCTTCTTCTGGAATATGAAGAGGCATTGACAAGAATCGATACGACTACCGGCGACTGGTATGATACCAGTGCCAATATGCTTTGGATAGGAGACCGCACGCGGCAGCCGGATGGAGCGCATATTGAATTTATGCGGGGAGTTTGTAATCCTGTCGGCGTGAAAATAGGCCCCGGTTACGTAATTGACGATATAAAAAAAATCGTGGCAAAGCTTAATCCTGATAACGAACCGGGACGTCTTACCATGATTACTCGTTTAGGCGCTGAAAAAATCAACTACTTACTACCGCCTCTCCTTCGGGAAATGAAAAAAGAAGGATTTAATATTGTGTGGGTATGTGATCCTATGCACGGCAATACCTATATAAACAAGCGTTCGCAAAAAACAAGGAAGTATAAAGATATACTCAACGAGGTTGTCACCTTCTGGAAAATTCACGAAGCGGAAGGAACTATAGCCGGCGGGGTTCACTTGGAATTGACCGGTGATAATGTCACTGAATGCACCGGAGGAAGCCGTCGCCTGCAGGACAGGGATTTACAACTTAATTACCAGACCAACTGCGATCCACGGCTGAACGCCGAGCAGGCAGTGGAAATTGCTTTTGAACTGGCCACTATCATTAATCCGCGTTCAGGACACGGCCTTTAATAAAGAACGAAATACTATCGGAGAAAAATAAATATTAAAAAACTTTTAAGCATAATAGTGAGCGCTGCCATCTTTTTCTTTTGCGCGTACTATATAATCTATTATTTCCAATGGAATGTTATTTTTCAACTTCTGACAAAGGTTGACGTAAAATTATTTCTTGGCGCAAGTACCGGAACAATCCTGTTTTATTGGTTTATTCGAACGATGCGCTGGTTTGTTTTATTGAGGGCGGCTGATATTCATATAGATTTCTGCCGTTTGTATCTCGTGGGAGCCTTGTCTATGTCCTTTGCCATCGTTACGCCCCTTCAATCCGGAGAAGCGTTAAAGGTCGAGTTGTTAAAGAAGATCGGCGCACTGGAAAGAATTCCCGGTTACGGCATTTTTATGACGGAGAGAATTCTCGATTTAATTATCGTTTTGCTGATGGCATTAATCTGTTTGTTGTTCGGTGTTGTAAAATATCTGGACAGGTGGACAATGTTTGCCGCAGTAGCGCTGATTTTGATTTGTATTACTGTTTTTTTTCTGATCATCCGGCGTACATCACCAGGCAACGCCGTGGGACGTTTTTTTCAACCATTTAATCAATGCGTAAAAAATGGTAGGGTTCTGACAATAGTGGTTTCCCTGACAATCGCGAGTTGGTTTATTATTATTCTCGGTTGGTACGCTAGTTTGCGCAGTATTTCCATTTCAATTAATTTTCCGGAAATGGTCGCGCTGACGACCATTACCACCTTGATCAGCATTTTGAGTTTGATCCCCGGTGCTCTTGGCATAAGTGAGATCAGTATTTCCTCTTTTCTTGTTTATTTCCAGCAGGATATTCCTCTTGCTCAGACGGGTGCTTTGATAATTAGGCTTTATGGTGTTATGGCTTTAATTTTAGGATTTGTTCACCTTCTCCCATTTTGGAAGTTAATCCGTACGGGGAAACAAATGCCTGCTAACGTTGATTGATAAAATGTATGGGATATGTAATTTCTGTTAACAATGAGGTTTATGGATGAAGGTATGCCCCGGTTGTAACAGTGAATTGCTTAATGATTCATCATGCGGATGTTGTGGCTTTACCGCGAAAATGATTGATGGATTCTTAGCATTTGCTCCTGGACTTGCCACGAATAACGATAATTTTGACGCTACCGCTCACGCGAGGTTATTTCAACAGGAAAGCAACTGCTTTTGGTTTCCGGAACGAAATAAATTAATAATCTGGGCAATGAACAAATATTTTTCCAACACGGAATCGTTGTTGGAGATAGGCTGTGGAACGGGTTATGTTCTTAGCGGATTGTCTTCAGCCTTTCCCGAAAAGAAGTATACCGGAGCCGATATATTTACAAGCGGTCTTAAATTTGCAGCCTCAAGAGTGCCGCAGGCAAATTTTATACAAATGGATGCGCGCCACATCCCCTTCAATAATGAATTCGATGTAGTTGGTGCCTTCGATATGATCGAGCATGTAGAAGAAGATGAACAGGTGCTAAGCCAGATGTATAAGGCTGTGCGGCATGGCGGAGGAATAATAGCCACCGTACCCCAGCATAAGTGGTTATGGAGCGCAGCAGATGATCAGGGGTTCCATAAAAGGAGATATACCCGCGCGATGCTTGGAGAGAAAGTAACAAAAAGTGGATTTGAAGTTGTCAGGATGATATCATTCATGAGTCTCTTGCTGCCGGTTATTGTTTTACTACGGGGGCGTTATCTTTTTTGCTCAAAAAAAGCGATAGAAAAAAGTGTTAAGGCAGAGATAAATATCAACCCTGTCTTTAATTATTTACTAAGTTCGATCTTTATAGCTGAGACGCGAATGATCAAAGCGGGCTTTTCATTTCCCGCCGGTGGTTCGCTATTATGTATAGCAAAGAAAAGGTAGAACATATGACAAATAATAAAATAAAGATCCCCTTCAACAAGCCATTTATTGCCGGCAAAGAACTCTTCTACATTGCGCAGGCTGTTATTGATAATCACCATACAGCCGGCGATGGTCCCTTCACAAAAAAATGTCATGCATGGCTGGAGGAACATCTGGGATGCCGTAAGGTGTTACTGACACATTCCTGCACAGCGGCTTTGGAGATGGCGGCAATTTTGGCAAATATACAGCCTGGTGATGAAATTATCATGCCTTCATATACATTTGTTTCAACGGCCAACGCTTTTGCGTTACGGGGAGGAGTACCGGTGTTTATAGATATTCGCCCCGACACTCTTAACATCAATGAAAATCTAATTGAAAAAGCCATCACACCTCACACTAAAGCCATCCTGCCGGTTCATTACGCCGGTGTCTCCTGTGAAATGGACGCTATCATGGATATAGCAAGGAGGCATAATCTTTTTGTGATTGAAGATGCCGCGCAAGGAATCATGTCCACATACAAAGGAAATCAACTGGGAACAATTGGACATTTCGGTGCTTGTTCATTTCATGAGACAAAAAACATCATTTCGGGAGAGGGTGGAGCGCTGCTTATTAATGACGACAAATTTGTTGAGCGAGCCGAAATTATCCGCGAAAAAGGCACCAATCGCAGTAAATTTTTTCGCGGACAAGTGGATAAATACACATGGGTTGATATTGGATCATCTTACCTTCCCAGCGATATCCTCGCCGCATTCCTTTATGCCCAAATGGAAAACGCCGATCAAATTATCACCAAACGTAATTTGATCTATGATCTCTATATGGAAGGATTGCGGCCCCTGGCTGAAAAAGGTTATATCCAACTTCCGTTCATTCTCAATGATTGTTGTAGTAACGGTCATATGTTCTACATCGTAACCCGGTCATTAAAAGAAAGAACGAAACTAACCGAATTTTTAAGGGGGCAGGGCATATTGGCCGTGTTTCATTACGTGCCTCTTCACAGTTCCCCTGCGGGAAAGTTGTATGGCCGGGCGTATGGAACTTTAGATGTTACCAAGAGAGTAAGCGACTGCCTGTTGCGCCTGCCACTTTACTATGAAATGACGAATAACGATGTCCATTCTGTATCTGAGACTATCAGGAATTTTTATGAGCATCTCTGAATGGAGACTCCTCTGGTATGAGAATGTATTTCAAGTCGAGGAATTAATGATGCCAAATCCGGAGCACTTTTATTTCTATTCATTAATAAAAAAGGGGGGGGGCGCTAATGAGCGAAAGCAAAGAAGAATCAGGCACAATTATTCAACCGGTAACTGACCAGCTTAATACTCAGAACCATCGTTCTTCAATAATGCCTACTTTCTCTGCTTTAGCGGAAAAAATGGCTTCTTCCCGCTATTTGAAGTGGACAGTGATTGTTCTTCTACCCGTCTTGATTCTGTTGAGAAATCCCGTGGAACAATTAGATACCGATCTATGGTGGCAAATGGCGCTTGGTAAATATTATCTTACCCATCACACCCTTATTGCGGATCAATCGATCTTTTCCTGGACACCGACAGACCCGACCTGGATTTATAACACTTGCATGGGAAGTATCGTTTTTTATCTGGGTTACAGCCTCATGGGAGGGTTTGGCTTATGGATCATTCAGTGGCTCATATTCATTGGAGTTTTTGTTTCATTTTATCTTTTTCTCCGCCTGATTCGTCAGAGACTCGATATAACCAGCGTTACCATCATTGCCGCGATTGGTATGGCCTGCTCCCTCGCCTGCAGTATGTACAAGCCCGAGTTATTTTCAGCTCTTCTGTTTTGCTGGACGGTATTTATCTTTTTTTACGTTAAGTTGACCCGCCAAACGCTTACTTTTTATATTTATCCCTTACTTTTTGCCCTCTGGGTTAATTTACACGGTGCATTTCTCTTCGGACTCATTTTTCTAGTTCTCGTCTTTACAGGTGAACTTTTAAACAGAATTTTCTTTGCAGAAGAATCATTTACCACCAAAGATTTGACCCATCTGGGAATCGCTTGTGTTCTTTCTTTTGCCGCCACTGTGCTGAATCCTTATGGCATTGATTATCCGTTGAGCACTTATAATGGACTGACTTCCTCTGCTGCCTATATGGCCCTGATCAACAAATATATCCTGGCCTGGTTGAGCCTCTGGCCATACTTGAAGGATATCAATGTTGCCTCTTTCAAATTGGGGCAAACTGCCTGGATTATGACCATAATGATGTTTTTTGGGGGCTGCCTTTTCCTCTACGAATTAATCAAAAAGAGAGCCTGCGATTTTGCGTTGCTTTTCGTTAATGTCGCCTTATACTGGAAAGGCATGGAAACAAGCCGGGCATCTTACTTCTTTCCTCTCGCCTTTTTTTTCTCATTCTTTTACCTGCTTCATCGGTTAAAATTAAAAAACATTCTCGGCAAGGCAACCATCTTATCGTTGCTTGTTTTCTTTTTCTTTTTTGCAAGCACCTCCTATTTCACTGTCAGATACGGTGCTGGAAGCAAATGGTTCGGCATTGGCATTGATAGCTTTGTCCCTGTAGAGGAAGTGGCTTTCTTGAAAAAATATCATCCGGAAGGACCGATCTTTAATGATTATGTTATCGGTGGTTACCTGATGTGGGATCTTTATCCTGACTACAAGGTTTTTATCGATCCCCGTTGCAGCCCATTCAGGAAACAGACTTTCCCCGACTACATGGCCTTTACCAACGTCCATGTAACCGGCAAAGATATTCAGCGTTTCAGGGAAAAATATCCGTTCAAGATTGCGATACTCCATTATCGGCAACTCGTTTTGATCTATGATTTCCTGCAAGCGGGAGGAGAGTGGAGACTTTTGTACTTTGGCCAGAACGCTGCGATCCTGATGCATAAATCATTACTTCCCACCATCTCGCCGGAAATGAGCTCTGTTGATCTTAGTCCAGTACGCTTCAGGAAGGTTACAAACCCACAAGTTCTTCTTAATATTTTTCATTTCTATCTTAATGTGAATCCTAACGCCGCTCGATTTATCTACGATATCTATAAAATTAACATCAGCGATTATTACAAATTTAAAGAAGAACATCTGCAAGGAATGGATATTTTAATTCGTTTGAAGGAGAGTGAAGCTAAAGCCAAGAAAAAAGGTTCTACATTAGTTACTCCCCGATCCGGTACCGGGTTTGGAAAAGGTGATGCGGCGTCTGCGCGAAACGATTTTTCAAAACCATTGCCGACATTATAAAATAGAAAATTATTCTCAACCCGAGTAATATTAAGAACTGAATTTTTCCAGGCGTAAATATTAAGGATAAAAAGTTGAAATTGATGATTAGTTGTGCAAATCTTCGCAGTGTAAACTTGGAATGCATACATTTCCGGAACATAGAGAAACAGCCGAGAATCGGTCATTTTATAAAATTATTGAATAGGGAGAATTAATGAGTTCAGCTTCGTCTAACGTATTTCTTTCAGATATCGATAAAGAGCGGTTTGGTATTCAAACCGCAAGAGTTGTTGGGGTGACCATAGAAAGTTTACCCTCAATACTGGAATTTTGTAGAAAGGAACAGGTAAAATTACTTATTGCCCGTTGCAGCATGTCCGATCTGAAGATAGCCCAAACCATGGAAAAAAAAGGCTTCTTGTTGATGGATACCCTTGTTTATTATACACTTGACCTTACGAAACGAAAGATCCCCTCTGATAATGGTATGGCACATTTTAGACCTATCCGTGCCGGTGAAGAAGAAGAGATGAGGTTGGTTGCCACAGAATCATTTCGTGGTTATTTTGGCCACTATCATGCTGACCCAAGATTGGATAGTAATAAATGTGATGAGGCATATGTTGACTGGGCAAAAAAAGCCTGTGCCTCCCGAGGCTTTGATGAAAATTTTCTGGTAGCCGAAATAGACGGCAGAATAGTGGCATTTGGTGTTTTCAGGATTAATAGTCCCGATGAGGGTGAATTGTTTTTGGGAGGCATACATCCGGACTTTCAAGGACAGGGCATCTACCTTTCTTTTTTGTGCAGAGCAATGGAGTGGTGCTTATCAAAAAATGCCAAGAGGATAGTCATCTCTACCCAACTTAATAATATCGCTGTACAAAAAGTTCTGACGAGATTCGGATTCGAAATATCCAGAGGGTATTACACTTACCACAAATGGTTTGATTAAGCCGCCACAAGAGCCCCAGATTAACAAATCATGGGCAATTAAATTATGTCTTCGTTCCTGAAACACCAGAACAACAACACACCCAGTATCAAGCAGTAAATAATGACATTGATGAACGGATAAATATATAAGAACCCTTGGGAACCTTCACTGTCGATAAACGAAGACGCAAAATGTTGTGTGCCGGAAATTTTCGGCCATAAATAATAAATTATTTCCCAACCTGTCCAGCCTGACTTAATATGAACCAGAGGATGATGGCTTATCGAAAATATCCCGTCAGCCACAAAACTGATGATACTTATACCCATAACACAGAGAAAAGCAGCAATATCAGGCATCAGCAGAGAAAAAAGCAGTACGGCAATAACCACAAAAAGCAGATTGAAAGAAGATAAAAGAGATGCAGCAAGATAGCCGGGCATAACAACATTCAACTTTATCAATACAGTCAGGAATATAATGGCGTGAAGAATGAACATGAATATCGAAGACAGCGCCCACAGCCCGAGTATTTTGCCGGTAACGTACTGCTTACGGGTTATCGGCTTGGAAAAAATACACGACTGCATTCCTTCATCCCTGTCACGCTTGAACACGCGCATGGAAAGCAGCGCCACTATAAGCATCACAACAACGGCAATAATATGAAAGGTTATTTTCGATACTGTCCCTACTATTGCCTCAGCGTCAAGGTCTTGACCGTTAACCATGTAATTGCCTTGATAACAACCCCGAATAAGAAAAACAAAAATGACAGATATAACAAACATAACGATAAAGCTTCTCTGACGCACTTCATCGGCAATGGTATATTTCACGATATTAATAATGGAAGAAAATGCTTTCGGCATTTTTACATCACCCTTTCACATATCTGACAAACACATCTTCCAACGAATCGCCTTCCTTGACCAAAGCGGAAATTTTGTCTTTCACCAGAAGCTTGCCGCGATTGATGATTGCAGCGTTATCGCATATCTTTTCGACTTCAGACAGCAGGTGCGAATTCAAAAAAATCGTCATTCCCTGATTTTTAAGCGATTCTAAAAGCTGGCGTATTTCTCTTATCCCGATGGGATCAAGTCCGGAGACTGGCTCATCGAGAATCAGCAGCTTCGGATTTCCTATGAGCGCGGCGCCGATTCCAAATCTTTGAATCATACCTTTGGAATAGGTTTCTGATTTGGTGTGTTCCCTGCCCTGCATACCGATACTTTCGACAATACGCCGGCATTGTTCCCGTGCATCAGACCGGTTTATATTCAATAGTTCCGCACAACGTTGTAGATAATGCCATCCGGAAAGATAAGGAGGAATATGACAGTTCTCTGCCAGATAACCAACCGCAGCACGACTGTCCGCGTTTGTGCTGGGAATACTGTTTATTGACAAGCTTCCCGATGTCGGCTGTGTAAAATCCAGGAGCATCTTAACGATTGTGGTCTTTCCCGCACCGTTGGGTCCAAGAAGGGCGAAATACTCGCCAGCCTTAACGGAAAAAGAAACATTATCAACGGCAACAAGAGAACCATATCTTTTGGTTGCAGCGTTTAATTCAATCATGAACGAAATATATGTACTCCGATCGGGCATGTCAATCAAATATTGACTGCAAAATTTGCGGCTTATTTACTGATGTTTGTTAGTGGGTATAAATTGCATCTATTACTGATAGAAATTCTACTTATTTATCAACATTACCAACTATTTCTTCAGCAAAGTTTACAATCGCATTTTCCATTTGCTTCAAGCCCGGCAGTTCCAGCGGATAATGACCAGCGTTTTCCAGCATCACTACCTTCACTTTTACCTTGGTCAATTTTTCGATAAAGGGTTGACTCAATTCCAGAGGAGACCATCTGTCTTGTGCTGGTTGGGTTAACAACACAGGGCAATTGGTGAAATTTTCCGGTTCAATGGCCGGGAAATATTTCATGTAATCCGCCAGAAAAAGCATAGACATCCAATTTCCTGACGATGATTTATCAGATAGAAAAATTTTCAGAGCCTCTTCATTATTCACCAGAGTGTACATTTTCGAAGCCATTCGCATGGGTATCTTCATACTGCGCAATAGCGGAATATGAGAGCATAACCCGGCAAAAGGAACACCCACCCGGCTCATAAATAAATTATAAGCTGTCTTATCTCGGACCATTTTTATCCGCTGATCCAGAAATGTCATGCCTATAATACCCTCGACGCGACCGTTCTTCGCAGCCACATGATAGGTTTGCATGCCTCCCACGCTCAATCCATACAAAATGATGGGCCGATTATCCTTCTTTCTTTCGGAATCGATAAAATCACTGACAATCTGTACCCAGTCCGTGTAGGTTATTGGCCGGTCAGGGTTAACTTCCGTCATGCCATAACCCGGCATATCCAGAGCAATGCACTCATAACCTCTTTTCCATAAAGGACCACCCACTATTAGTGACATCTGGCGTCCATTAGTGCCAACACCATGCAGTAAAATCAACTTCGCCTGCGCCTTATCGTTTTTAAAATAATCAATATGGATTTTATGACCATTCCACACCCAAGTTTCTTCCGATGGCCGATAGGTATCGTTGAATTTCATATATTCAGGTAAAAAGGACTGCTCTTTCTGCCACATAGGGTTTGACTCATAACTTGACGCATATACCGAAAATATCGGCATTATAAGCATAAGAAATATCGCCACTCCACTGTAAAAAGGTTTTTTAAGCATTACATTTCTCATAATCTTCCCTCTCCTGTTTCACGATCTTGCTTTAACACTGGCGGAACTATAAAAATTTCGGTCTGGAGTGTCAATAAAATTATGACCGTAAAAACATGACACACCATGTCTATGTTTGCCGCTCTGCACCTGCTATTTTTCCTTCTCCATATCATCACCTGCTTTTTTCGCCGCCTCATCAGTGACTTTGTTAGTTTGACTTACTGCGTCGCTGGCCTTATGAGCTTTTTCAATCGCCGGTTGAGCCTGCTCAGCACCACCCATCATAACTGTCGCCATCGGCTTGGCAAAATATTTGGACCATAAAATAACGGCACCGATGAATATCGCGATTATCAAAATTATAGCCCATGTCGAGACACCTTTTTCGTTTTTCATTTCTTCGGTCCTCCATTAATTTAATTATAAGTTTCCTTAAAACAATTTTTTATCGGTAATATTCGACTTCTATTTTTTTACTTGTTACCATTATTATATATATAAAAGAGAAGCACCGTGCTAAGCAGAGATTTTTTATGCTGAGTTGCAAAATGTTATTGATTATTGTAGGCATGAAAACATAAATTATGTCAATTTATTATTAACATGTAATAAGGAGTAAGATGCGATATGCCACAAATATATCGATATGAATTAACAGTAACAGAAGATGCCGTGGATATAAACGGCCATGTAAACAACCTTGAATATCTACGCTGGATGCAGTATGCCGCCATTCTTCATTCGGAAAGTCAGGGATGCACAAAAGCCACGACGGACGTCGGCGCGACATGGCTTGTCCGGGCACATCATGTAGAATACATACGACCGGCATTTACTGGAGAAGAAATTGTAATTTTAACATGGGTATCAGACTTTCGCCGGGTACAATCTCTTCGCAAATATAAAATCATTCGTATCAAAGACAATGCCATTCTGGTTGAAGGCGAAACCGATTGGGTTTTCGTTGATGTCCAAACCGGTAGGCTTCGTTCCATACCCGAAAATGTTATGGCTGCATTTGAAATATTGCCCAAAGAACAGGAAGAGGAAATTCTCAAACATGAAAACAAAGCAGGATAGACTTAAATATTTCTGTTTGATAATCCGTCATAAACAAAACCAATAATTTACAAATCACTCAACAGCTATTATATTTTACCGGTTATTTCCCTTGACACATAATTACACTTTTCTTATTATTTAAACATTAAGGCATCTCTTGATTCTAATTGGAGGAAACAATGCTAGATACTAATTTACAAATAAAAATGCTGGACACGCTCGGCATCTTGCACACAGCTATAAGAAATTTTATTCTTTATCCTCCTGCCAGCCCGGCAATTGCGAACACTATTGAAAAACTGCATTTAAGCCTTATTGATATACTTGAACAAAAGTCTCCGATAATCATCGCGGAATCAGAAAGAAGATTTTTAATCTGGGGAAAATACCTGGATCAGAAAGACAGAGAAAAAGTTCAGATTACAACCTTGCTGAACATTCTTCTCAATTTCGGCGTTAAAAGCATCTCTTTTGATAAAGGATTGGAAAAAGAGGAACTCAGAATTTTTATAAAATACCTTTCTAAAAACCCGGAGGAGTTAAAAGACGAAGGTGGCCTGCCCAAGATCATGGCGGAGAAAAGCATTCTGCATATTTATCTGAATGAAAGAGTATATGTATCTATGGATAAAGATCAGAAAATCATCTCCGGCTTTAATGTTAATGATAACAAACCTTCCCAGCTGGACACATTTAAAACCGATGCTGCCGCGAAAGATCAAACAGCTGAGGGCATTACCAACGTGGGAAACGTCAATGGCCGTCTGGTCGAAGATCTGTTCAGTGAAAAGGCCGAGGTTCGATCTCAGGCATCTGATAAATTTTCCATAATCATTGAATCTTTGCCACCTGAACGCCAAAACGAATTAGTGGGAAGCTTATCAGGTCGTCTGGTTGAGTGGATTAAGTTGGAAACATCAGCAACCTCCTCCTATGAAAAAATATGTATCAGTTTGCAAAGACTTCTGAATATTTTCATCAGGCAGGGACGCTTTGAAGATGTCGTGCCGATTCTGGATGTTTTCCATAATATCAACACAGGAGCCCTGAAAAAAGATAATCCGGTAAGAGAAATATCTTCGGTAATAATTCGGAATCTGGCGTCAGAAGACAATCGCTTGATCCTCTTTAAGGAATATCACACCAACGAAAGAAATAAACAGAATGAAGCTAATCAAATATTGTTAAGACTTGGTAACGCTATACTGAACAACTTACTGGATATGGTCCGGGATGTCAGCGACAGCCACGAACGTGTACGTGTTATGCATCTCATTATAGGAATGGGACAAAGTGCTATACCAGCCATTAAGGATCGAATTTCTAAAAATGCTCCATGGTATTATTTACGTAATCTGGCTTATTTACTCGGCCGTATCGGTAGTGAATCCAGTGCCCATATGCTTCAGCCCCTTTTAATTCACGAAAACAATAAAGTCCAAATGGAAGCACTGAAAAGCATCTTTCAGATAGGAGGAGATCAACGGGGAACGTTGTTCCTGTCTGCGCTGGCTCAAGCAGACAATCAATTCAAGCTCAATATCATTGAAATGCTCGGCAAGGTAAAATGTATTGAGGCAGTTACGCCACTTCTTAATATGTTGAAAAAACCACCCAAACTTACGCCAATTGATCAGACAGCGTTGCAGGAAAAGATTTGCGCCGCCCTTGAATATATAGGTTCACCTGAAGCGATACCAGCTCTTTCGGAAATCGCCGAATCAAAATCCTTTTTGGGGATAAGATGGTATTATACCGTTGAATTAAGACAGGCGGCCAAGAAAGCATTAGAATCCATTAAAAGAAAACAGAACTTCTCCAATCCTGCCGAGGGCTGATGTGCGCAAACTTCTGAAATGTAAATAATTGATCGAATACCAGTAAGCTAAAACATTTTAGCTGTTTTTTAATGCAGACTGAATAATATCATTCAGTCTGCGGGCCACTGCTTCAGGCTGGTCAGCTTCACAAATTGCCGATACAACGGCAATGCAATCAGCGCCGGCTTTTACAACTTCTTTTATATTAGATTCATTAAGACCGCCAATGGCAACCAGGGGATGACGGCTAAAAGCTTTGATTTTCGCAAGACCGTCCAACCCCCAGGTGCCTTTTGTGTCCGTTTTGGTAGGCGTGGCAAAAACCGGGCTGATTCCGATATAACTTATGTCGAGTTTCTGACTTGCCACAACGTCTTCCCATGTTTCCACAGATAGACCGATTATTGCATTTCTCCCCATGAGTTTACGGACAATTTCATAAGGCATATCCTCCTGTCCGATATGCACGCCTTCGGCACCGCAGGCTAAAGCTACATCAACGCGGTCATTTATAATCAACGGCACTTTATAAGACTTTAACAGTTTGTTAATTTTCTTTGCTTCTTCTACAAACAACCGGGTGGAAATTTCTTTCTCACGCAGTTGCACATAAGCAACACCACCTTTAACCGCACGAATAACAACTTCGTCTAAAGGTTTTTCCCCGCACAGACCACGATCCGTCACGAGATATAATCCGTGCATAACTAATCCTCTATTTTTAAACGTTGCTTAATATCATCTTCTATTATGCAATATAGACAATCAAGAAAACTGGTTTGAAGACTTCCAGGTCCCTTGGCAGCAGAGGCAGCCATTTCTCCGGCAATGCCCATAACCGCCATAGCTTTAACCGTTGCAGCAAAAGGGTTTTTTTCTACAGCAGCAAAGGCGCCACATAACGCTGATGCCGTACAGCCTAATCCGGTAACTTTTGTCATCAGCGGATGACCATTTTTAATCTTTATAATTTTTTCTTTACTGACAATGTAATCGGTTGCTCCACTGACACAGATAACACATTTATGAATTTCACTTAATTTTTGCGCTATATCGATCGCGGCATCGGGAGATGCGGCGCTGTCCACACCCTTAGTTTTTGATTTGTCATCATAAAGAGCTACAATCTCCGAAGCATTACCCCGAATGATAGTCGGCGGTTCACTATGAATAAGTTCTCTTGCTGTTTTTGTCCGATAAGCGGTAGCTCCAGCGCCAACTGGATCTAAAATAACAGGAATGCCCTTTTTTCTGGCCTGGCTGACAGCTTTAAACATAGAATATATCCAGTGTTCACTCAATGTGCCTATGTTGATGACCAGTGCAGAAGAAATATTTACCATTTCCTCTACTTCTTCTTTCGCATGCGCCATAACCGGAGATGCGCCTATGGCAAGTAGAGCGTTGGCTGTATTATTCATTACCACATAATTGGTAATGTTATGCACAACCGGAGCCTGGCGACAAATCATTTCTATAGATCTGTATATTTCAGTTGCCGTCACGTTCATAATTTATCTCTCCATATTTTTAATTATATGTAAGTTGCATCAAACAATCAATTCATACTAAACATTAAACCCTTCCCGACTGATATATCGGGAAGGGTTATTTAATAAGTTCTTCTCCCTACGCCGGCATTACCCAGATCAGGTTCAATGGGTATAATCTCAGACTCGGCTTGTCACTTTTATTACCTTATTAGTCAAAGGTCACAAAAGGTTACATATTCCGGGCCACCCCTTTTTTTATTATCTATCAACATAATTACATTTCGTCAACCAGCTTTAAAGAATATTTCTTGACTAAGATTACCCTTTATCTATATTACTAAAACAATTGTAAGAAAAAGTTGAACCCATGAAAATAATAACATCTAAAAACTTATTTCTTGTTCTTTGCTCATTCTGTCTAATTTTTCTCCATGAAACAAAAATAGAAGCGATGGAACTGCAGCTGAATACATTTCATTCATACTTACGTCAGGGAATTGATAAAGCTTTTAATCTGGAAACAGCCGACGCTTATGCCTGCATAAAAAAGGCCGTAGATCTTGAACCGGAAAATCCTACCGGATACGCTTTTCTTGCAGTCCTCCACTGGTTTTCTTCCGAGATGAGTTTTGATATTAAAGATAGGGATACAAATCAGGAGGCTATGCTGAGTTATGTCAAAGAATCTCTGGCCAAAGGAGAAAAAAGGATTAAGAACAATCCTCAAGACAATCAGGCTTATTTTGCCATGGCCTTGGCTAAAATCGTCAAAATTCAATGGGCAATTCATCAAAAACATTATTTCGTTTTAGCGCAAGAGACTTCAAATATATGGGATTATTTGGAAAAAGCAAAGGGAGGGAATGGGAACCAAAACTATGATACATATTTCCTCATGGGCTTGTTTCATTATCATCTCAAACATGTCTCTGGCATCATCCGCTTTCTGTCTTCAGCCCTTATTATTCCCGGAAGTCATCAAAAAGGGCTTCAGGAACTGGAATTGGCGGCCAAAAAAGGATCCTTGCTCAAGGACCTCGCGCAGGCCGAACTATCCTCTGATTATTTGAATTTTGAAAAACAACCGGCAAAAGCTTTACCTTTTGCCCGGGAATTAAATAAAAAATTCCCCAATAATTATAATTTTTTATTTGCTCTGAGCAGTATTCTTGCCGACCTTCACCGATTTGAGGAAGCGTCCGGCATAGCCAAACAAATCGAAAAAAATATTCAGGTGTGTGTTCCTCCTTTTGTTCCCCAACTCCAAACACGTTACAATCAATTAATGGGAAGAATTCTTTTTAACCAGGAAGAATACGATCGTTCCGTAGAGTATTTTCAAAATGCTCTAAAGGATACATCATTCTATAATGCCCGGGTTCGGGTTTGGGCTTTTGTGCGCCTGGGAATGATTCACGACGTTCGCAAACAAAGGATTCAGGCCCAAGAGTATTATTCTAAGGCATTGGAAGTAGAAGGTGGGGAAGGTGCCGCCAGAATAGAAGCCAAAAAATATCTAATAAGTCCTTATATTCCTGCGCAAGTCAAATCCTAGACTTATGACTAAATATATAATACTTATATCCTCCGTACTGATTCAAATATGCTTGGGTGTTGGTTATTCCTGGAGCACTTTTGTCCCCGCATTAAAACAGAGCTTTGGCCTTACCATTGCACAAACACAAATAATTTTCGGCATCGGTTCGTTTATAATTACGTTGTGTATTTTCGCCGGAGGACGTATTCAGGATCGCCTGGGTCCGCGAATTCCTGTTTTGATCGGCGGTATTATCTTCAGCGGCAGTTATATACTGGCCGGATATTCCAGCGGATCATTTTATGCCCTGCTTTTCCTGATCGGCGTCTGCGCCGCCACCGGTGTTGGTATCTGTTACGTCTGCCCTATCGTCTGTTCAGTCAAATGGTTTCCTAAACATAAAAGTCTGGCAACCGGTATTGTCGTTGCCGGATATGGAGGCAGCCCTATTATTATTTCCTTGATCGGTGAATATTTATTGTCTCATCAAGTAAGTGTGCTGGATATTTTCAAATATATGGGATTGGTCTTTCTGATAATTGTACCTATAGCCGCAATGTTTTTACAAAATCCGCGGCAGGAAAAAGATTACAAATCCCTTACCGCTGATATTAAAACCATCGAACTTTTCAAAGACCGCAACTTTTGGGGACTTTTCTGCGGCATATTCCCCTGCCTGTGTATAGGATTAATGACTATCGGTAATATTAAACCATTTGGTCTTTCTCTAAACTTGAGTTTAGTTGTGACCGGAGCGGCTGTTAGTATTCTGGCGTTTTTTAATGCCATCGGTAGAATAGGATGGGGAATTATAGGCGGCCTTCTGGAGGGGAAAAAGGCGATATTATTATCGCTGATAAGCACATCTATTGTTTGCCTTGCCGCGGCTTTTACGGTTAATAATGATCTGACTTTTTTTCTCTTTGTCGTATTTGCCGGTTTTAACTATGGCGCCTGTCTTGTTCTTTATGCCGCTGAAATCGCCAACCACTACGGAACAGAAAAAATGGGAACAATATATTCCACTCTTTTTCTCTCCAATGCAATTGCCGGATTTTTAGCGCCTCCTTTAGCCGGAAAAATTTTTGATAACACAGGTTCTTATACGCCCGCTTTTCTTATCTTCGGCGCTCTGGCTTTCATTTCGATATTTTTATTCTACTTTATTTACCAACCGAAAAAACAAAAATCCTGAAAAACGATTAATACATTTTGCAAATTGGATACAATTATTGAAGTATATTTACACGAATAATTATTTTGTTTTATCGTTTCATTTACACACAAAATAATTAATTTTGTGCTATAATGCCTAAACGTAATACTAAGATCTAACCAAAGAGGCAATAATGGCAGAGCCACTAACCAGAAAAAAAACAATTTTTCTTGTTCGCCTTGCGGTCATTGTCATAACTTCTTATTTTATTATTCTTTCACCGACAACGGTAAAGCAGTGGGAATCTTTAGGATATATTTTTATTGCCGTTTACCTGCTGACCAACCTGATTGTTGCATACATTCCGGATAAATATTTCTACGATGATAAAATTTTCTACGGATTTATCTTATCCGACAGTATCTTGCTGCCGGCAGGAATTTATCTTTCCGGATATGTCGGCTCGGAATTATACCTGATGTTTTTTTTCATCATTTCATTAACGACCATGAGCTCCAATTTCGGATACCTGATGATAAATACTCTCTTTTATTCTTTTATCTACGGCTGGTTGTTATATCAAAGGGGATTATTAACAGGTCCTTCATCCATCAGTTATTTAATTCAAATTCCTTTCATTATCATCATTGCAGTATTTTACGGATTTCTCATAACAACGCGGTTGAAAGACAAAGACATCCGAATTAATGAAGCCCGGGAGAGATACGAAAAAATCGTCCAGGCTACGGATGTGTTAATGTGTATTGTTGATTATGATGGGAAGTTTATATTTGCGAACCAAAAACTAGTCAAATTTTACGGATATAAGGATGAAAATAATCTCCTCGGTTTAACAATTTCACAGCTTCATAACGAAGATGAAACTCAAACGGAAAAAACATTGAGCTATGTAAGATCAGTATATCAAAATAATGATATGGTGCAGTATGAATCCTATGATAAAAATCACGGCAAGTGGTTTGCTAACACGCTGAGCCCGATTAGAGATTCGTCAACAAGGGATGTTTTTGAGGTCTGCATTATTTCAAAAGATATCACTGACCGGATGGAAAAAGAGAAAATACTAAATGAAACTGTTGAATTGTTGCAAAAAACGCGGGACCAATTAATACAAAAGGATAAAATGGCCGCTCTAGGACGAATGGCATCCAGTATTGCACATGAAATCAGGAATCCGCTGGAGATTATCTACATGGGGGTAGATTATTTGGAAAACAATCTACCTTCTGATAACCTCCAGATCCATGAATCTATAGAAAAAATCATTAAGGCAGCTGATCGGGCAGATAATATCATTAAGAACATCTTATCATTTGCCAGACAATCGGCATATAAGATCACTCAGCTTCCCCTCCGTCCATTGCTTAACAATGTGCTGGTGCTTGCGGAACAAACAATTCAAAAAAACGGTATTATCGTTCAACGCGATTATGATAACGATTCGTTGGAAGTGGCAGGTGATTACAACATGCTGGAACACGTATTTTTAAATCTTATTAACAATGCGATTGATGCCACGAAAGACAGCAAGGAAAAGAAACTGACAATTCGCGCCTATAAGCGGCTAATTACTGAAATAGGCTATAAAACCGGTTATGCACCAGATGATTTTTTCAGCATTGGAGATGAAATGATTGTTGTGGAAATATCAGATACCGGTAAAGGAATCCCTAAGGAAGACATGTCGAAAATATTCGAACCATTTTTTACTACCAAACCGGTTAATGAAGGAACAGGTCTGGGATTGAGCATTGCCCATATGATCATGGACAAATTAAGCGGCACTATTGACGTTGAAAGCATGGAAAATAAGGGAACAACTTTTTTTGTAAAACTCCAGCCTAAAATTAAAATAACAACAACAGTGGAGGTGTAATTTGGCAGATAAAATCAGGGTGTTAATCATTGATGACGAAGTTGATTTTTGTTATTTCATCCAGAAAAATCTTATGCGGGATGGACGGTTTAATGTATTAGTGGCAACTAACGGTAAAGACGGAATAGAACTGGCTGAAAATGAATTGCCGGATATTATTCTGCTTGATCTATTCATGCCGGACATGCCCGGTGAAGATGTAGCGGCAGCTTTAAAAGAAAATATCACTACAGCAGACATCCCCATTCTTTTCGTTACGGCACTGGCAACGAGTGATGATATTGCTAACCGTAATGAAAATAAAATCGGGAATAACTATATAATGCCCAAACCGGTACGGACAAAAAAACTTATAGAGACTATCCTGGATATCCTCGGAGAACCTTGACCTTGGTTTATCCCCATCTTATTAATAGCATATTGATACCATTTCGATTGGAAGTTGACGCCTGTAGGGCGTCACTTCCCGGTAGGGTAAAAACATTATTTTATTGTGCGCCCTTTGGTTGCACACCCGGTCAAAGGATAACAAGGCGACAATGAGGCGGCTCCGCAGGCGTATATAAAAATACGTTGAGGAAGCCGACGACGCAGTCAACGAAGTTAACCAAAGGAAGCGGAGTGGTATAGCGTCAATAGTGATCGGATAACTTAGTTTTCCCCCTAAAAATATGGTAAACAAAAATTGTGTAAGCCACTACTATCGGCATTCCAATTAGAGCGATAATGCTCATCAACTTCAGCGTCTGCAATCCGGTGGAGCTGTTATAAATCGTTATATTCAAAATTTGATCATTGCTCGCCTTGATCAAATTGGGAAAATGAACCGCGACAATGACAAGCCATAGTCCCATGAAAGCAAATGAAGATTCCCAGAACGGCGCAGAGTCATGTTTCTTTTTAATAGAAAATAAAATTTCCGTAAGCCACAACAATGTGCATAAAATCGCCACATAGAATAACCAATGAAACAGGATATCCTGAAATGTAAAAGCAACTGTAATAAAGTATCCTATCGCAGTTATAAAGTTGACCAATGTAAGAATCCTGACAGCGTAAAAAGCCCTCTCCCGCAACTCACCTTCAGTTTTCATTACGGCATAGGTTGCGCCCTGTAAAAGTATAGCGGCAAAACCGGTAATGCCGAACAACAGCGGCACCGGACGAAGCAGTGTGAAAAAGTTACCGGTAAATTCCATCTTATCATCCAGCGGCACTCCATAAACAACATTACCCAGTGCCACGCCAAACAACAACGCCGCCAGAGCGCTGCCCGCGAAGAAAGCCTTTTCCCAGATTAATGCCCGCGCCTCATCATGAGCACGAAACTCCATAGAAACAGCTCGAAATATTAAAGCGAACAAAACCAGCATCATTGCCAGATAAAAGCCGGAAAAAGCTGTCGCGTAGGCGTGAGGGAAAGCCGCAAATAATGCACCGCCGCCGGTAATCAACCAGACCTCATTGCCGTCCCAAACCGGACCTATAGAGTTTATTAATATGTCCTTCTCCTCTTTTGTTTTTCCGAGAAATGGAAGGAGCGCTCCGATGCCCAGATCAAATCCATCCAGAAGCGAATAGCCGACAAACAATATCAAAATAAGAAAAAACCATAGATTTTGAAAGTTCTGTATATTTTCCATTTACTTTGCCTCCAAAATAAACTCTATGCAGACAGATTAATTATGTCAAAGGTCCTTTCTGAACAATCTTTAGAAATATTTTAATAAACAATGCTGCCAGAAGCAGATAAATCAAGCAAAACATAATCAGGCTGAATGTTATTTGTCCTGCCGAGACTACCACTGAAGCTGCCTCGGCGGTCTTCATCAGCTTATAGATAATCCACGGCTGGCGGCCCACTTCCGCCGCTATCCAACCTGTTTCATGAGCGATATGCGGCAGCGGTATCAAAAAAGGCAAAATGAAAAGGTACGGCTTGTTCTCATAAAGTTTGCCTCTCCAGAGCAGATAAGCTCCCAGCCAACCAAGAGCAATCATGATCATTCCGGCGCCTACCATGATGTGATAAACCTGAAACACAAAATTAACCGGCGGCCAGTTTTCTTTGGGAAAATCATTCAATCCTTTTATCTCGGAGTTCCAGTCAAAGTTGTACAAGAAACTCAAGCCCTTTGGGATATAAATTCCATAGGTTTTCTGGTTTTGTTCATCAACATACCCTAAAGCATAGATGGGAGCTCCCTTGGTCGTATTAAAATGGCCTTCTATAGCCGCCGCCTTTTCCGGCTGCATATCGATGACTTTTATGGCGTGAGCATGACCCGAGCCGAGTTGCAGAAGCGGTGTGAGCACAAAAAGAATTATACCGATTTTGAGCATTGTTCTGGCAGTTTCGCCATGCAGTCCTTTTCTTACGTAATATCCGGCGATGCCCGCTAGCATGACTGCGCTCGTCACCCAGGATGCCAATATCGTGTGCACATACCTGACGATTGTTGAAGGATTAAAAACGGCATCGCTAAAATTTCCCAGAACAATTTTCCCCGCTTCATTAATCGTGTAACCGGCCGGTGTCTGCATCCAGGAATTGGCGACGACTATCCAGAAGGCGGAAATATGACCACCAATAAAAACCAAAAAAGCGGAAAGCCAGTATAATTTTGGGGACACTCTATTGCGTCCAAAAAGAAGCACTCCCAGAAAGACCGACTCCAGAAAAAAAGCTATCACTCCTTCAGCAGCCAGTATCGGTCCAAAAATATCTCCAACCGCCCTCGAATAGCCGGACCAGTTCGTGCCGAAGGAAAATTCCATAACAATGCCGGTTGCCGCGCCGATCACAAAAATCAAGCCAAGGAGTTTAACCAGAAAATCAGTTATCTTTTTATAGGTTGCGTCTTTTTTGGCTAGATATAGAGTTTCAGATATAAGAATGATCAGGGCCGTGCCCAAAGTCATAGCGGGAAAGAGAAAATGGAAGCCTACCGTAAAAGCGAATTGGATGCGGGCAAGGAGTAATGCAGTCATATACACCTCCATCTGTTATACCAATTCGCTTTCTTCGGCTAACTTTGTTGGCTGTGTCGTCGGCTTCCTCAACGTATTAGTAATACGCCTGCGGAGCCTCCTCCTTGCCGCCTCGTTATCCTTTGAAATCAAAATGGTATAAAATAATAGCTAATTGAATATTACTTTTCAACAAATTAATTTTAGTTGTTATTTAATGTTTCAATGTATAATATTGCAAAGTGAATAAACAAATTTAACATTAAGACAAACCATTTTTTAATTTAACAAGGAGGTTTATCATGAAAAGATTATCCGTGATGTCGACAAGTATTTTTAGCGTGTTGTTATTTGTTTTGATGGTTTTCTGTCTTTATCCGCAAATTTCTTATGCCAACGCACCGCAGGATGTAAAACTGGAATATAACGCATCGACTCAAAATTTAGCCGTCACTATCACTCATAACTCCTCATCATCTGGTTTTCACTATATAAAAAATATTGAAACTAAGAAAAACTCGGTTGTATTGAGCACTGAAAAATATGATTCCCAACCCGCTGGAACTTTTACTTATAATTACAAAGTACCTGCCATCGCGGGAGATAAGCTGGAAGTTACCGCTACCTGCAATTTTTTCGGCAGCAAAACTGCTACCATTACAGTATCCGGGGCTAATAAATAAAATCAAATAACCAATGCAAGAAAATAACTGGGATATAGTGATCACCGGCGGAACGCTGATGACGATGTCCGCCAGAATGGAAATAATTGAAGATTCCCTTATCGGTATTAAAGACGGTATAATTGTAGCGGCAGGCAAAAATACGGATAGCGGATGCGCCATCCTCAAGACAAAAGAAACGATCGATGCATCCGGCTGCATCGTTATGCCCGGCTTAGTCAATACGCATACGCATATACCGATGGTTTGCTTCCGGGGCATGGCCGACGATCTGCCGCTAATGGAGTGGCTGAGTAAGTATATTTGGCCGGCGGAAATGAATTTCGTCAATAAAGAAATGGTTTACGACGGCGCCATGCTGGCCATGGCCGAAATGATTCTTTCCGGAACGACAACTTTTTGCGACGGTTACTTTTTTGAAGATACCATTACAGAAGCAGTACGCACTGTTGGAATGCGCGCTGTTGTGTCGCAGGGTTTTGCTGATGTATTCATGTCGGATAAAACCAAGGCCGACAAGATGATGGCGGCAGCCAAACGTTTCGTTAAACGCTGGCAACCCCAGGCGCCAATGATTACACCGGCATATTTCTGTCACTCTCCGTACACTTGTTCTCCTGATACACTTGTCCGGGTAAAGGATGCCGCCCGTGAAGATGGTATTTTATACTTGATGCATCTACTCGAAAATAAAGACGAGACAGACACTATCCTGAATCTTTACGGCAAAAAACCTGTACAGCTCCTTTTCGATCTGGGCGTTCTGGATGAACAAACTATCGCAGTTCACTGCAACTGGCTTACCAAAGAAGATATGGCTATCTTTGCCGATCTGGGCGTGAAGGTTTCTCATAACCCGGAGAGTTCCATGAAGCTGGCATCAGGTGTCGCCCCTGTCCCTGAAATGCTGAAAAAAGGAATTGTTGTTGGAATCGGAACGGATGGCTGTGCCAGCAACAACGATATGGACATGTTTCGGGAGATGAACACTGCGGCATTGATTCATAAGGTCAATTCCCTAAACCCCACGGTCATGAACGCGGAAACGGTTTGCAAAATGGCAACAATAGGTGGAGCCAAATCGCTGGGATTGGATAAACTGACCGGTTCCATAGAAAAAGGTAAAAAAGCTGATATTATTCTGGTGGATATGAATCAAACTCACCTCACGCCACTTTATAATTGTTATTCTCAGCTCGTTTATGCCGCACGTGGCGCGGATGTAAAAACCAGCATCATCAACGGCAAAATTGTCATGAAAGATCGACAGCTGCGTACAATTGACATGCAAACTGCCATGAAAAATGTACGCAATATTGCCGCAGAAATAATTAATCAGAAGTTGCATTAATATTTCAATGAAGCGACATCAGGTATAAAATACAATTGACATAAAATACAATATTACCTATATTTTCAAGATAATAAATAATGTATAAAGACTAAGTTTAAAGGCTAATAATATGAATATTATTGTTTCCGGATCACTGGCTTATGACAGAATTATGGATTTCCCCGGACACTTCTCCGATCACATTCTGCCTGACAAAATTCACATGATCAACGTATGTTTTCAGGTAAATGGCCTGAAAGAAAAGTTTGGAGGCACGGCGGGAAATATTGCTTACGCGCTCAAGCTGATGGGCGAGAATCCTCTTATCTGCGCAACCATCGGCCATGACTATCACAAATATTTTAAATGGCTCACGAAAAACGGCATATCCACGGAAGGCATCAAAATCATCGCTGATGAATTTACAGCCGGCGCTTATATTACCACCGACCGCGCTGATAACCAAATAACAGGATTCAATCCCGGCGCGATGAAATATCAATCTACATTAGACTTCGACAAATTTCATCCTCAGGAAACAATTGTTATCGTTTCTCCCGGCAATTTCGATGACATGGTTAATTATCCGCGCGACTGCAAAGCCAGAGGAATCGATTATATTTTTGATCCCGGGCAATCTTTGCCTATGTGGGACTCAAATGATTTGATTAAGGTCATAGAAGGATGCCGACTATTAATAGTTAACGATTACGAACTGAGTCTGATCATTAATAAGACCGGATTGAAGAAGGAAGCCTTATTGAAAATGGCAGGAACAATTATCACCACTCTGGGAGAACTCGGTTCACAGGTTTCCACGCAATATAGTGAAATCGCTATTCCCGCCTTTAAGGCAAAGAAGGTGGTAGACCCGACAGGCGCCGGAGATTCTTACCGCGGCGGTCTCATCAGCGGGCTGGCTCATGGCAAAGATATTGAACAAAGCGCGCTGATGGGCAGCGTTTGCGCTTCTTTTGCCGTAGAGAATTACGGCACTCAGGAATATAGCTTTACTCTCGAAGAATTCAACGAGAGACTTAATGGCTGACAGAAATTATTACAAGTAGTTTTCCCTATTTGAAATCTTTGCAAGATAATAGAATATTAGATATATATCATTCGGAACTTTTCCCCATCGCGTCCCTATAGTTTGTAATATTTTTCCTGTGATTAAATAAGATAAGCAGAAAAGTTGCCAACGCACCCAATACCGCGCTGAATTGCCAGTTAAGGTTTGAAGCCTGTCCGCAAGCCAGAGTAAAAACCATAAAAAATGATGCAATAAAAGTAATTCGGATAATCCCATAAACGACGAGCCATATTCCCGCCGATATTATTGCCGCCCATGGCGCGACAAGAATCGTAAATCCTAAATAGTTGGCCACGCCTTTCCCACCGTGGAAACCGTGAAAGCAAGGGAAACTGTTTCCCAAAATAAGAAAAAAACCCGCCCAGGGAAACAAAGGCTCTTCTAAAAAACAAATCGCTAAAAACGCAATTATTATTGCCCTGCCGATATCCAGCAAAAAAACAACTGTCGCCCATACTATTCCCGCCTGGCGGTATACATTTGTTGTTCCGGCGTTGCCGCTAAAACTCAAGCGGGGGTCTCCCTTACCGGTCAATTTAAAAAAAATAATGGCGAAATTTACAGACCCGGCAAGGTAAGCAAAAAGATAAATTAAAAATGTTTTCCCCATTTCCCTTTACCCTTGCCCCTTAGCCCTTTTCCTTTATCCAATCTGGCGGACTCATACGCCCTTTCGTCACATCCTTCATCTTGACGCCTTTGATATATTCACACATTACGTTATCCTTATAAATCCACGCGTCAAACAGCAACGATTCCTTGGTAATACTCACCGGCACAACGCGTCCGAGATATCCTTCTCTCTTTTTCGCTTTTTGATAAATTATTCTTTTTCCAAATCCTACAGGAAAGGAAACAATATTGGCAAAGCGCTGGCCCCAAACACAAGCGGCATGCATTATTGCATCCAGAGGAAATGGAGAGCCCAGAAGATCTTCATCGGCTTCACAGTCTCCGCCCGAAATATAAGCGAGCGCACCCTCGGATGAAACCGATAAATCACCCATGATATTTTGGTAAGCCGCTCCAAAGGTAACCAGTTCACGGTAAATAGTTGCTGATGGCACGCTGATGCAGTCGCCTTTCAGTTTATTTACTACACGAAAAGGAGGCGGATAAAACTCTTTTGGGCCGATCACACAAAACTCCACCCGCATGTGTTCAACTTCGCGACTGATTGTTCCTGTTTTTGATTTCATGGAAGTTAAAAGTGAAGCTGCAATAATTCCATTCCCGTAATTTTTCATATCGATAATAACCGGCTGGTGCTCAATATCCGGTGTAATTGTCAGAAAGCGTGAAAAGACTGCATTCTGCAGACAGCTTATTTCTGCTTGCGGATAATTGGTTTCTATCGCTCGAGTTAAAACAATAAGGGATTCAACCGCCGGCAGGATTACTTTACCCTCTAAATGGTGATCCCGCAGATAGGGATGGATCTCAACATCACATTGATACCGCTGGCGCTGATTTAAACGGGAAACGATTTCCATAATTGAACCGTTTTCGGATCCACGGCCACGGGAGTGCCCGACAGATTCAAGGCGCAATGCTTTGTAAAGCCGCTGCAGATTATGTGTCCTTTTTCCGCATGCGTTATCAGGTAATCAAACTGCAGACGCACACGCTCCAGATTTACCGGCCGCGTATAGATATGCATCACATCATCGTAATACAGGGGCTGATAAAAACTGACGCCCAAATCGAATATCGGATAAACATAGCCGCTTTCCTCGATCTCCTTGTAGGGATAAGCAATATCGCGCATCAGCGATGTCCGGCCGAATTCAAAATAACGCAGATAATTGGAATGATAAACCACCTGCGAGCGATCCGTATCAATATACAAAACTCTGTACATCGAACGATGCCAGACAAGACCTGTGGTAAGATCGCGCACGTAACGCTCGTCATTATTGTATATTTCCGGTTTAAAAGGTTTGGGCTTCATTTCTCATACTCCTCTGAAAATAACACAGCAATTTGTTCCGCCGAAACCAAAGGCGTTGGAAAGAGCAATTTCGTATTTCTGTCTGCGCGCTTCATTAGGCACGACATCAATATCGGCAAAATCAGGATCAGGCACGTGGTTGATTGTAGGCAGAATAACGCCTCTTTTCATTCCTTCGATCGTCAGAGCCGCTTCAATGGCGGCGGTTGCGCCCAGCGTGTGTCCCAACTGCGATTTATTCGAGGACACGGGAATCTTTTCTATTTTTTTACCGAATACTTCCCGCAGACATTTTACTTCCGTACTGTCCCCTTTGGGTGTGGAAGTGCCATGTGCGTTGATATATTGGATATCTTCCGGCTTTAAATCAGCGTCTTCAATTGTTTCCTTTAGCGCTCGTATAATTGTCGTGGCATTAGGACTGGTGTAATGATGGGCGTCTGATGTCCATCCGATACCCAGAACCTCGGCTTTGGGTTTAAGACTATATGCTTTAATTACTTCATCCGCTGCCAGAACAACAACGCCAGCGCCTTCTGAAAGAACAAAGCCTTTGCGGTCCATACTGAAAGGCCGCGACGCCAATGCCGGATTATCATAAGCGCGATCTTTGGGAGTAACTTTGATCGTGGCGTTCATGTTGGCAAAGCCGTGAATAATCTCGGGTAGAATGGGAGTATCGGCGCCGCCAGCCAGAACAAAATCACAATCGCCATCCCTGATCATTCTTGAACCGATGCCGATCGCATGGTTGCCTGAAGCGCAGGCTCCCTGCGGCGAAAAAATGGGTCCGGTAAATTTTAGCAGCATCCCCGCTTTGCCCGAAGGAAGATTTGCGCACAAATTAGGCAAAAGATAGGGACTGACCCGAAGCGACCCGCGATGTTCCAGATCATGAATAGCAATGCGAAAAGCATCTGAACCGTTTATAGCCGAGCCGATAAGACAGGCCATTCTTGGAGCAATCTGAGCATCAACCTCAATTCCGGAATTTTGCAAAGCCTCCTTGCAAACCGCCATTGTTAAAATCACAAAAGCAGCGTTCCAGTTATAAACTTCCTTCGCGTCGGTAAAATCAAGATCCAAAGGATACCAGTCCGGTATTTCTCCGACTATGTCGCAAGCTGATTCGACTTTACAGCGGGTTACTTTGCGAAAACCTGCCTCACCTTTGATTGCCCTTTTCCACGTTTTTTCAAACGTGCTTCCCAGCGGAGTGGCCGCGCCGTAACCAACAACAAAGACTTTTCTGTTCTTCGGGGCTTTCATAATATGATAATTATCCTCTAGTCAATTCTACGAAAAATCAGGCAGGAATTACACCCACCAAAACCAAACGCGTTTTTCAGCACAAATTCCTGTTTTAATTTTCTCGCACCTTCAGCAACACAATCAATATCAATTTCCTTATCGGGAATATAATTTATTGTAGGCAGTAAAGTCTCTTTAATCATTCCTTCCATGGCCAATATAGCTTCAATGGCGCTGGAGGCGCCCATCGCGTGACCAAGTTGAGATTTGTTCGCCGATACAGGTGGAATATTTTTGCCGAAAATATTGTGCAGGGCATCAGCCTCTACTTTATCCCCTACTTTTGTGGATGTTGCATGCGCATTGACTGCGTCAATGTCTTTCGCCCGCAAGCCGGTATTGCTTATAGTTTCCTCGATGCATCTTTGTACCGTTGTCAAATTGGGCGAAACAAAATGACTGGCATCAGATGTCATTGACCATCCGGCCATTTCTATTTTTGATTTAAGCCCATGAGCTTTCGCGAATTCATCGGTTGCCAGAATGATACAACCCGCTCCTTCTGAAACTACAAACCCGCGCCGGTTGACTGAAAAAGGCCGGCTGGTTTTCTCCGGCAGCTCTTCCGGCTGTCCTTCTTTCGGACGATACGCACCGTTCATCGTGGCAAATCCCGCAACTATGGGCTCAACCAGAGGGAAATCTACCGCACCGCCGATAACTATATCCGCCATATTCCGCTGCAGCAGCATCTCACCGATTATAAGCGAAGTAATTCCGGTAGCGCAAGCCGTAATCGTTGAGCAAATCGGCCCCGTCGCTCCAGTAAGAATGGAAACCTTGCCGCCGACCATATTTATGCAGGAATTGGGATTGGTAAAAGGGTGAGGCATTTTCGCTTCTTTAATCATCAGACGATCAGCCTGTAAAACTGCATCTAAACCACCAACCGCTGTGCTAAAAGTAATCGCCACACGTGGCCCAATTTCTTTCGTGATTGCGATCCCACTTTTTTCCAGAGCCCGATGCACTACCAGAAGGGCATATTTAAAAATCGGTGAAGTCCAGTGCGCCATTTCCCGTGGCTGTAAAAAAGGATATGGACGAGAATCAATTTCCGCAACTTCACCGGCTACGCGTACCGGAAAATTTTCGCTAAGAGGAAATCTGGTCAATGCACCTATGCCACAGTCTCCGGCCAGAGCCCGCTGCCATTGATTATCCAAATCCGTCCCCAGTGAAGAAACGGCATCATAACCAAGTATTAATGTTTTCTTGGAAGCCATAATTGCGTACCTAAAAGGTATAAAAAATCATCTCCCTCGGAAAAGGACTAACCGGAGATGTTGATAATCAAAGTTTTCTATATCAAAAATTATCGGGGATTACCAAGGAATAAAGTGATACAGTTTGGCAAACATTTCATAAACTTCAATCCAATTTTGCAAATCTTTGGTGGATTTCAAATGTTCACGTTTATTGACCATGATCCAGCTCATATGCGCTGCGCCGTCCTTGCAGGTGGAACAATCGCGCGTCGCCGAAGTGCAGCAACGATGAACAGTTTTTAAATCGGAGGCCCAGCGGGAAAAATGTATTAAACGACGGGGACGGTTTTTTCTGTTGTCCAGCGATTCAGTAACAGAAGGGCATTCATTCCAGCCAAAGCTCCGTCCCATCATTTTTCCCGTGGTAATTATTTCATGATAGTATTTGCAGGAAATTACCGTACGCGGATAATGATCGAGCATCTCGTCCATCTCAAAGCGCAAATCTTTGAGCTCGCCTTCGCGCCATGAAAATCCGTCCACGCCTTCATCGTTGGATAAAAGCTGAAGATGCACTTTTAATCCGACATCGGCTATTCTTTTAATCACCGGTTCAATCTTACCCAACTGACGCGGCGTTATCGTATAAAGATAATAGGTGTAGGCGTCACCCTCGTAATTCTTGCTGGAGACAGTAAAGGTATCACGCCCGCGGAGAACCTTCTCGTCTTCGCCGTTACCCCAAAGGGAAATTCCAACCATCATATCGGGGAATTTATCGCGGGGAATCTTAATCAGACCATTGGTGGCGCAATACGTGGGCAGGCGCTTGTAGAAAGCTTCGACACGATCCATGCACAAAGTCGGCTCGCCACCGATCAGAATTGCCAGATTTACTCCGCGCTCTTTTTCGCGGTCAATAAAATCTTCCCACTTTTTGATATCCATTTCTTCGGTTGCAGCCTGATGCTCTCCCGAAGAAAAGAAAAAACACCCCTTGCAGCGCAAATTGCAGCGATTGGTTACATCATATATGGAACTGCGGATATTAAGACTGGAGATTTTCCTGTATCTTTCGTGCCATTCTTTATTTAGCAAGGAACTGACTGTGTTCATTAATATTATCCAAACTATCTATTTTCTAATTTGTCGCCGCGTGTGGCGGTTCTAAAATTTTAGCGCAAAGATTTTCACCCTTCTCGTAACCCATTACCCAAACGGACAGATAAGTATCCACATAATCCAGCCATGATTTAAAAATATCCACACTGTTCACATGACGGTAAAGGCGCGCTGTGACCACCGCGGAGCCGGCGGCGTAATGACGGCAATCTGCGCAATCCGTATCCGGCACACAGCACGCAACAGACCTGTCCCAGTTAAGGTCTGTCCTGTATTGCCGGAAAGACCTTCCCAATCCGATATCCTGTGAAGGATTCTGACGGGGATATGAACAACCGTAAAGATCGTGCAAACCTTTTTTATGTGTATGCGCCACAGCGTTATAAACGGAAAAAAGAACGTTGCGCGGATATTTTTTCAAAAGTTCTATCATTATCTGCTTTGTCCGCTCAAGGGATTCATCATCATGCCGCAGATTTCCCGTGTAACCGACCGGTGCGGAAAAAACATTAAAGGTCAATTTGCAATTGTGGGCGATAAGTTCAGCAGCGACTTCCTTCACCTCATCTATGTTTTCCCGCGTAAAGGTATAAACAAAAACAGCACGCGGATCGTTTTCATAATTCTCAATCTGTTTTTTCAAGAGATTTTTAGCTTTTCTGATTCTCAGGCTGGTTTCATCATTGCCCCAGACGGAAATATGCAGTTTATAGCCAACCGATTCCGGTATTTTTTTTAAACCATTGGTGGCAATACTGCCCAGCGGCATCTCCTGGTAGCAAACATCCAGCAATTCCGGCACCAGGGAAGGCTCCGCTCCTGCCAAAACAACGTAAGTAATGCCGCGCGCCTTCTCTGCCCGCATCAGTTCACGCCATGCTTCCACATCGCCAATTTCTTTGGCAAATTGTTTTTCGCCTTCATAATAATAACAGCCGTCGCAACGGATATTGCAACGATTGGACATATCGTAAGTTGATTCCCGTAGAAAAAAATACTTCCGCACCTTTTCCCAGCGCTCTTTAACTTCGCGCTCGGCTAAAAGCTCGGAAAATTTCGGTTTGGTTGATTCCAGATTTACTTCACGATTGACCTGCATAGATCTTTCAGCTTCCATCAACTAATTTTTTGTGGCAAGTTTTTCTTCAATATATTCGGAAATCAGGCGGATGGTTTTTAATTTGGGATAATCATCTTCGTCTATTGTAATCCTGTACTCATCCTGCAAGACCAAAGCGATAGTTGCCAGATCCATGCTGTCAATGCCCAGTTCATCCACCAGATCCATATCCGGATTAAATGTATCCGCGGTAACATCTTCCAGTTTAAGCTCATCAATAATGATTTCGGCCACGTGCCGTATAATGCCTTTGATATCGTGACTTACAGGCATCACAATCCTCCTTACAATAATTATTTATATTTATTTTCTATCCATTTATTTTTTTAGCGGCAATCTGGCCGCTGCTAACAACATTTTCTTTATTTATCACTTTGAAAGAAAATAAAATATTTTCACCCGTGTCTTCATAATTTATACTTATCGACAATGTATCTCCCGGCCTTACCGGCTGTGTGAACCTGATCCTTCTGAGCAAACGTAATTGCAGCTGTGTTCCTTTCTTTAGCGCTTCTTCAATAATTGCCTGTTTAACTATATAAACTAAAGCTATTCCCGGAAGAATCGGCTCGCCCGGAAAGTGACCCGAAAACCAGGGAGAATCAGCTGGCACATCTGCTAAAGCTTCAATATTATTATTAGTAGTTGCTTTTACCTCTTTTAATAAACTCCACTGATTTTCCA
Source organism: Deltaproteobacteria bacterium HGW-Deltaproteobacteria-2 (assembly GCA_002840505.1). Taxonomy (NCBI): domain Bacteria; class Deltaproteobacteria; species Deltaproteobacteria bacterium HGW-Deltaproteobacteria-2. Next base: position 234,167 of record PHBC01000001.1, read on the forward strand.
ATATATATGCCTCATTGGCTACTTTCTTAATTAAATGCGCGCCAAAAAGTATAAATTTATATCATTGATTGTTTTTTCAATCAAAATATTTTTATAACGTCAATAAATAAATTTAATGAGACCCAGACTTCAGAAGCGAATAACCTAAAGGTCACTATAGGCGCGCTGAAGTCTGTTGGTCGAATTATCCCCTCGATTTTGGGGAAATAACGTGAATTTATCGTTTTGTAATGACCGCATTGCAAAATTCAGTTCATGCAAAAAGATACCAATATTTAAATTTGGTCAGGTAATTTTCTTTTCACAAAGTCATAGAAATGATGATACTGGGCAAGAAACGTGAATGCCCGTCTAATGAGCTTCGGGTTTATCTTCCATGTTTCGATCAAGCTTTTGACGAACAAGTTTCGTTCCGCCGGTGTTACCAGAAACATGAAGAAAAAAAACATTCTGACGCCATGGTAAAATTGTTTGGGATCAAATTTCTTATTCATATACAAAGAACTGCAATAATCAACATGCTGCAACCAGCTCAGGAGTCTTTCGCGGAATAGCTCCGGCTCGTATATTTTTTTGAATAGTTTGCAATATCTTCGCAGAAGCTCTTCGCGGCTCATCTGTTTTGGAATAATGTTTGTATAGAGTTGCCATTCCCCGGAAAAATCGTCGCCCAAGAGACGATCTTCCTTCTCCATGCGATTATAGAGCGGCGTGTGCCTTGGTGCGTTCAGAAGGCTGATACCGACGATCGGGCTGTTGGTGTTGGTGAAAAATGCATAAAGTTCGTCAAAGACACCTTCATCGTCGTGATCGAAGCCGACTATCATGCCAAGAAAGGGCATGATGCCGAAACGAGAAATGTGGTTGATGCGCTCGAAAATGTCATGTTTGAGATTATGGACTTTCTTCACTTCTTCCAGGCTCTCCCTCCGGATAGTTTCGACGCCGAGAAACAGTACGGAGAAGCGCGCATCGGCGCACATCCGAAGCAGTTTTTCATCATCGGCGATCTCCACTGTAATCTGGGTAGAAAACGAAAGGGGGCGCGACTGTGTGATATTCCAGGCGATGATGCTTTTCAGAAGTTTTTCCATGAAAACCTTATCCGCCAGGAAATTGTCGTCGGAGAAAAAAACGGTGCGGGCGCCGATTTCATGGGCTTTCTGGATTTCCGCCATCACTTGCTCAACTGATTTGGTCCGCGGTTCTCTGCCCACATACTGGATTACGTCGCAGAACTCGCAGTTGTGGGGGCAGCCCCGGCAGGTCTGGACGTTGATGTTGATGTAATCATCGGCGTCGATGAGGGACCAGTCTGGCGCCGGGCTATCCTTCAAATCAATATAGGTCTGCTGGTGATAGACGGGTTTTGCCTTTCCTCTTATCCATTCATGAAGAAACTCGGGCCAGGTGTATTCGGCCTCGCCGATAAAAAGATAGTCGGACAGATCGTCGCATTGATCGTGGTTGATACTGGCATAGGCGCCTCCCAAGGCAACCTTGACACCCCTTTGCTGAAATCCCAAGCATAATTCGTGGATCCTTTTTGAATGAAGTGTTGCACCCGTGACAGCAGCCAGATCGCACGGCATGTTCCAATCCAGTTTGGAAACATTTTCATCACATAAAATATATTCCACGTTTACATCAGGTGGGGTCAGGGCCATGAGAGTGGCCAAAGCCGCATTGGGCATAAGGGTCTTGGCCCCCAGAATGCTGACCGTCCCTTGCATGGACCAGAAGTTTTCGGGATGTTTCGGCGCAATCAGGTAGATGCGTTTAAAATGATCACCGCTACCGTAACGTTTCGTTTTCATACTAAACAGCCCGGCGCTACCATTTTTTATTTTAACAACTCTCGCCCTACATAATATCAGAAAATATGTAATATAAAAATGTCTACTTAATTTATATATATTTCGTTCCTAGTTAATTTCTCTGCCGATTAAGGCGGAAAGAGGAACACCTTTTAAATCTTTAACAATAAGACCCCGCAATATCTTTTCAATCTCGGAAATTAGAACAGCACTGTCTTCTTTACCGCGCGGATTTGCATCGTGCAGTAAAATAATATCGTCGGCCTTAACCTTTTTAAGAATTCTCAAGCTAAGATTATTAACGCAGCGATTACCGGCATCGTAAGCGCGGCAATTGAAAGTTACACAAAACATCCCCAGTTTATTAAGAACTGAAGGAAGTTTGGGGCTGATTATTCCCACCGGCGGGCGGAAGGCCGGAGCGTTCACACCCATATCTTTAAGAACTTCCTGCGCCCGTGATACCTCCTGATAAAGATAATTATACCTTCCCAGCATCAAAAAAGGATTGTGATGAAAAGAATGATTGCCTATAGTGTGTCCGCGATTAATTATTTCAGTAATTAGTTCAGGATGTTTCAGAGCATTGACGCCGGAAACAAAAAAAGTTGCCTTAACTGAATATTTATCAAGCAACTCCAGTATTTGTTTTGTTGTCGGTTCGGCAGGGCCATCATCAAAAGTCAGAGCAACCAGATTCTGGCCCGTATTACCGCGGCTGATTACAGGAAGGTAGAAACTACTCCGGTAACAAAAAGATGCGACGACACAAAGCAAGATATATAAAAGTGCGATTATTATGGCGAGCAGTGAATCAACAAAGAAAGCCGCCGCGGCGACAAATAAAAAAACTATTCCGGTGATTTGGGCTGGACTTAAGGATGACAACTTCTTTTTCATTTACGCATCCACCTCCGTCCCGATACGAAATCGGGACACCTCCGCCAGCGGAGGACATTAAATAACACCTTCCCTTTTCACCCTCCCTCAATCCCTCCCCTCAAGGGAGGGAGGGCCAATGACGCATAACATTGTCGACTTGTTTTATTGGATAAGGTATTCCCACAGCGGCCCTGTAAATCCTCGTCTGTAGAGTTTCGGCAAAATGCGCGTCGCTTTCGCTTCGCCTGCACCGATAAGCCAGTTCAGACGGCCGTTGGCCTTATCCTCCACCATCTTCATAATTTCCGGGGCGGTTATTCCCGAAGAGCGATAAAATACAGGCGGCAGGATATTTGTACCAGCAGCAATCTGCTCTTCACGCAGAGCAACCTCATACAAAGCGGTGTGCGGATAAATGCGGACGCCACAGAAAAAGAAAAAAACCGCTTTTTCTAGTTTATCGATTCCCGTCAATGTTTCTTGCAGAGTCTGTTTATTTTCACCGGGACCGCCCAGCAAAAAATAATGGGCAATGTGTAATCCTGCATCAAGCGCCGACTGATGCGCAGTAAAAACTTCACCGGAAGTAAAAGGTTTGTGCAAATTGACCAGTACCGTATCCGATAAAGATTCCGTACCGAATTCCACATGCGTTAATCCGGCATCAGCCATGCGTTTGAAATAATCAGCCGGAGGAACGTTGGGAACAAAAAAGCCTCCCCACGGAATGGACACTCCCGCTTCAATGAAAGCCTTGGCAACCTGAGAGCTGTGATCATAACTGGCGTTGAAAGCGGAATCGGTTATAAAAATATATTTGGCGCCGGCATCCTGAAGTTCGCGGGCATTGCGGGCTATTTCACGCGGCTCATAAAAGCGCATCCGGCCACCCTCGATATGAGGGTAAGTACAGTAACTGCAGTGAAACGGACAACCTCTCTTAGTTTGCAGGTTAAGCATGCCACCATAAGAAAGATAAAAACTTGTATGATGACTGGCAGGATCGAAATGTCTGTTAATCGTGCCGCTATATGGCTCATAAACGATATCCGTTTTTTCTTTTGTCAAAACTCCCGGTATTTCTTCGACATTCGCCTTATTCTCCAAAGCATCCAGAAGCTGCGAGAGTCTTTCGCCTTCGCCGACAATGCCATAATCGGCATCAAGCGCCTGCATGAACTCAACAGGGAAAATTGTAAAACCGCTGCCGCCTAGAATTATTTTTGCCTTGGAATTCGTTCTTATCTGACTCACTAAATTCTGATATTCCGGTAAAAAGCTCCGGCAGTTTAGCACATCGGTATTATCAATATTTCTGATTGATACTCCGGCAAAATCGGGCGAAAATTCTCTGATCATCGCTTCCAGACCTTCCGGACTGGAAAAATCATTTAAATCAACAATTTTAGTCTGGTAACGGGAATCGAGAGAACCGGCCACATAATCCAGTCCCAGCGGATATACCGGATACGGAATTCTCAGAGTATTTGCCGAAATTAGCAGTACTTTCATAATAAGAGTAAAAACGCGCTATACTTTTACGGGTTATATATTCGTGTGAGATGAAACCTAACCTTTAGTCTTTTGATTCTGGGAAATGTGAGTAGCCAGAGCGCGCACGGAAGCGAAAACCTTTACGCCCAGTTCTTTGTTTTCTATTTTAACGCCATAGTCTTTCTCAATCATCATCACCAGTTCCAACACATCAATGGAATCAATCCCCAGATCGCCGCCCACGAGCCTTTCATCGTCTTTTATGTCTTCAGGCCCAACATCAATTAACCCCAGCGTCTCAATGATTTTAACCTTAAGTTCACTTATCATTATTTCAATCTGACTCATTTAATAACACTCCTGTTTTTTTATCCAGCGACCATACCAAGTCCGCTTCATTTATTTATATCATTTTCCGAATCTTTTATTGGGCTTGATCTTACAGTATTAATTTCATCACCAAGAATTTTTCCCAGCACTACCTTGGCAATCCAACGTCCCAGCGCTTTTACATATCGGGGTCCGGTAAGATACATACCCAACATCGTAATCAGCCAGGAAATGCCATAAGCCACGGGGATTCCGATAATACCAACCATTGGCTTTTTCAAATCAGCGGCAATTAACCCTACTATAAAGAATGACGGTATGACCATAATAAAACTAAAAACAATTAAAATAATCCCGATTTTTTCGGGTAGAGTATGCTTCTGTCTTAAAACAGTTAAATCAGCACGTTCATTTATAGCGTTCCTGAAAAATTCTTTACGGGCAAAATGAAGCGCCGCTTTTTTTATTATTCTCAAAATATTCCCCGTGGGCTGTTGAAAAACGCTCAACTGCTGCGTTGCGCTGCAAACAGCACCGCTCAACGTATGCAAATATACGCCTCGCGGTTCAGCTTTTTGCCCGCCTTGCATTTGAACATTTTTGAACAGCCTCCAATCATGGGATTTTTCAAAAACTGCAATATTTCTTGTAAAAAATATACGTCAATATTTTAAAATGGTAATTCAGGAAGCGTCTGGTGGACAGCTTTATAAGCTAATTACCTTTCCATGATCCCGCCGACAGAATGTTTTGAACGAAGCGGATAATCTTTATAAGCTATATTCTTAAATACTCCCGTACGCGCTTGTCCAACAGTCGCAATCAACTCATTATCTATGTAAATACGCCCGTCGCCGATTACTATGCTCGCACCCGATTCCTTCAAAAGAGAATAACGCCGCACATCAACTTCAAAACGAACACATTTGTTAAAAGGGCGAATTTGACCGTTGAAAGCTACCTCGCCACACCCCAGCGCTCTACCCGTACCCAGCGAACCCTTCCAAACGCAAAAGAAACCAAGTAATTGCCAGATAGCGTCCACTCCCAGGCATCCGGGCTGTACCGGATCGCCTGAAAAATGGCACTGAAAATACCATGCATCCAAACGGATGTCCTGTTCGGCTATTATTTTTCCCTGCTTACCGTCGCTTTCTATCAATAATATGCGATCAACCATAAGAAAGGGAGGAGCCGGAAGCTTCGCGTCAAAATGTTCCGGAGGATCCGTTATCAGCCGGCCATAAGAAAAAGCAAGAAGTTCTTCGAAGTCAAAATGATCGCGCTTTAAAAATTCCTGATATTTCATAATTATTTTTCTCTTCCCGTATTAAAAGTACGATAATACAATGATTTCCGCTAACTATAGTCAAATATAAGAAAAGGGTTCTTTTGTCAAAAGAAAAAATGTGCGCGTTTCGTTTTTTAATGGCGTTGAAAATGAATTTGCGTTATAAAGTTGCGCAACTGTATAATTTAAGATGAGGAGAATAATAATGAACAGAGCCGCCCTTCATAAAATCAGTTACGGTTTATATATCGTCACCTCCGGCCAGGAAGGTAAGTTTAACGGCCAGATTGCCAATTCCATGTTTCAGGTCACATCCAATCCGGCAACAGTGGCCATAAGCATAAACAAAGAAAACTATACTCACGAACTGATAAAACTCAGCCGCAAATTTGCCGTTTCAATTTTGTCCGAAGCTGCGCCAATGACTTTCATTGGTCTTTTCGGCTTCAAAAGCGGGCGCGATGTTAATAAATTGCAAAACGTAAAAACAAAAACAGGAACGACAAAAGTTCCTATCGTTATGGAAAATACAGTTTCCTATATTGAAGTGGAAGTGGAGAAAGAAATGGATTGCGGCACGCATACAATATTTGTCGGTAATATCGTTGATTGCGACGTGGTAAGCGATGCCGAACCAATGACTTACGCTTATTACCAAAAGGTCAAAGGAGGGAAATCACCGAAAACCGCCCCGACCTACGTGAAGGACGAACCGGCGGCCGCTGTGCAGCCTTCTTCCAGTTATGTCTGCAGCGTCTGCGGTTATGTTTATGATCCAGCTAAAGGTGATCCTGATAACGGAATTGCTCCCGGAACAAAATTTGAAGATTTACCGGATTCATGGACATGCCCTGTCTGCGGCGCGGATAAATCAAAATTTGAAAAAGAATAATACTGAAAATGTTGCGTTGAATTTTGCATTGAGAAGCTATTTCCTGTACTGATAAACTTCCTAAACTCGTTAATTGACGAATTCTTAAAATTATGCAAGATTATAAAAATTAATGATTATATACAGTGGCACTGCCGGAAAGCCAGTCAACAAACAAATAACATAGGAGGTAACAACTAATGAAAAAGTCATTAGGAACAATGGTAGCTCTAATGGTAGTTGCTATTTTATCAGTAATTTTCATTACGGCAAAGTATTCCAACGCAGTAGATATTGGAAAAGACAGCCGTTTTATTGCCTATGATAACGGGACGATATTGGATACGAAAACGAATTTGATGTGGGCAGCTAAGGACAATGGAAGTAATATAAATTGGACGGATGCCAAATCTTATTGTGAAAACTACAGAGGTGGCGGGTTCACGGATTGGCGGATGCCAACCAAGAGTGAGCTAAAAGGATTGTACGACGATTCAATTTTCGGAAACAATGGCTATCATCTAACTAAGCTGATAAACCTCAGCGGAAGCTTCGTCTGGTCATCCGAAACGACTGGTCCCAACACATTCGTCACCAGTTTCCTGTATGGCCTGACTTACGAGGAACCCTCGTCCAACACCAGAAGAAATCGAACGCTTCCGGTGCGCACATCAGGTGGAGAGACGGCAGCCGTTAATGAAACCACTACTGAAGCACCTGTTGCCGCCGCTGCTGCTACTGCCACTGGTGCCACTAAGCAATGGTGGGAAAAAGGCTATGTTCCTCCTCCTAAGGTTGAAGAACCCGCCGCTCCGGTGGAAGTAATTGCTCCCGCGACAGAAGCACCCGCTGCTCCGGTGGAAGTAGTCACCCCCAAAGTTGAAGAACCGGCTGCCCCGGTGGAAGTCGCTGCTCCCAAGGTTGAGAAACCGATGCCGGAGAAGGTCTCCATGCCGCTCAATGTGAAATTCGATACTGCCAAATCCGATATTAAGAAAAAATATGATAACGACATCAAAAAGGTAGCCGATTTCATGAAAGCGAATCCCGAAGCTACAGCTGTAATCGAAGGCCATACCGATAATGTTGACATCCACAATGAACCGGAAAGAAACATGCGGTTGTCTCAGGCCCGTGCTGATAGCGTCAGAAAATACCTGATCGACACTTTTGGAATTGATGCGTCCCGTATCACCGCTGTCGGTTATGGACCGAATAAGCCTATTGCCAGCAACGACACCAAGGAAGGTAAGCAGAAGAACCGTAGGATTGAGGCTGTCATCGAAATGGTGAAGACAAAATAATTATTTAATAGATTCTGAAAACACTTAAGGCCTCATAACCACCGCAAGGTTATGAGGCCTTTTTATAATGATTTTTTTCTTTGCATCCTGCCTTAAATATATTACTATTCAAAAAAAATCTGAAAAAACTAATTAAGTATATTAATTGTTAAACATTATTTCAACATCATGCAGGGAGGAAATTGCAAATGGGTAAAAAAAGACTCAATCGAATTATCATGTTATTTCTGGCGACAGCATTTTTCGCAACAGGTTGTGCAAGTTTTCCAGGTAAACAACTACCCACATACACTAATAATCAATTACCGGTTCCGGCAAAGAAGATAATTGCAACATATGATGTTAAAGCACTTGGTATTTACGGCGCAGACAGTAAGATGTCAGCTGCTCGTATCGATGGTAAGATACAAAAGATACTCGCACCAAGTCCAATCTTTTCTGACTTAAGATCAGGATCTGGACAGAGCGAGTATCATTATTCCTTTCTTTTCCGTAACAACGGCATACCACCAATACCAGTCGCGTTTCTTAACGGCTTCATCTGTGGTTTTACATTTGGTTTAGTACCAGCCTTTGCAAGAGATATTTATATCATTACCGTTGACGTTAAACAAGACGGTCGTGTTCTCAAAACATACACTTATCAAGATCATATGGATAGTTGGATTCAAATAGGTCTCTTGGTCCTTACGCCTTTTTATTTTCCAATTACTGTTTCAGATGAAGTTATTGATAATATGATAATGAATTTTGCATTTGACTTCAGCAATGATGTTCGATCTGGTGTCTTTCTCGCTAAACAGAATTGATAAATTGCGCTTGTTGCGCAATGATATCGAGTATTTAAATATATGTTATATATGCATTCGTAACTGATCGCATAATAAAGCGTTTAACAAGCCGCTAAAGCCGATCGCAGCCCGCTAGGCAGCTCCGGTTGATTTTTTCGTTAGGCATAAATCTAATATAAAGGAAACGCCAATGACCAATATCAAAATAATAATTATACGAACAATATTTTTATGCATCATTTTATTATTTGTAGGCTGTGGTGTGTCCACTTTGCGAATTCACACTGATTTTATTCCAGCAGGTTCTCTAAGGCTTGGCCAAGTAATGTATGTCGTAAAGCGTTCAGACATTCTCACCGATCAAAACAAACCAACATATGAAGCCTTAATCGCTTCAGGCATCAAAGATTCTGAAATAAAAGATGGCAGTGTAGTTTGGGCACGCATCTTCTGTTGTGGTGGCATCACAGAAAAATACAGTTCTGAAGTAGCTGGTTCCCTCTTGTTTTATGTTCCGCAATCTCTAAATGTGTCTCTGGGAGATATTGTAGAGGTTAGTTCTGGTAGTCCACCCGAAAAAGGTGATGCAGGTATAATAAACACGGTGACACGCGTTGTTCAGAAAAATAGTGAGAATTATAATAAGTGCTGGTGGGACCCCAAAAATGATCGTCTATGGCTTAGGGTGTTGTACTGCGATTGGATGCCACGCGAAGGGTGGATTAAGCAAACAGGTTCTTATCCAGCATGGTACAAACCAGCGGCCGCCTCTCCGTCTAAGAAATAGTGGCTCATAAATAAGGGAGGCATAACAAAATCAATACAGCCGATCGCTACGCTCCGGCTGATCTTTTCGTTAGATATAACTTTCTTCATTCTTAGGGAGGATAAGATAAAATGATATGTAATATTTTGAATATCTCAGGTTTAATCTTAGTTATTATTACACTACTTTTTGTAACAGTATTCCCACTCTTAATGCAAAAATATTATCCTAATAAATTGTGGTTTGGAATTATTTTATGTCTATTCACAGTCACAGGTCAATTATATTTGCCTGGTGGAGTAAAATATTTAATAGGTCTATTCATATTTAGTTTTATTTTATCAATAACACCACCTATTGATAATGATATACTTAAATTGATTCTTTATCATTTATTGTCTGTTGTTATCATTTATTGGCGTTTCTCAAAACTTAATAAGAGTGTTACGAGTACCATTTGATAAAATCAATACAGCCGATCGCTACGCTCCGAGTGATCTTTTCGTTGACTTTCAAATCAAAGATGATATCGAGGCGGCGAGGAGTAGGCACCGGAGGCGTATATGCTCCGGGAGTGCGACCTAAAGGGAGCACAGTGAAAAAAATGGATCATTTCCTTACCGGTTAGGTACGCCACAATTACGTAGCTAACAAATACGCTGAGGACGCCTACGACCCCGGCCTGCGCCGGGGCAGGCTGTGCCAACAAAATTATCGCTTTATTTGAGATTGATTAATACCATTTCGATTTCACAGGATAACGAGGCGGCAAGGAGGAGGTGACGAGGCGTATTTTACATACGTTGAGAAAACCGACGACGCTGCCAACAAAGTTAGCCGAAGAAAGCGGATTGGTATTCCATGGCTTTGCGGTATTCACTCACCAGCGCCTCTTTAGCAACGCCCCGATCAATGATATCCCATGGCAGAACTTCATCAAATTGCTTTTGGCGATAAACGTAAAAGTCCGGATTGATATTAACTTCCTTCAACGCCTGCGCCCAGTTCTCCTCCAGGCGATTTGCGGTGAGCAATATTTCGCCCACCCTTCGGTCACCCAGAGATAGCAGCGCCTGAATATAATTCCATTTCGGAACATCGTGAATGACCTTAATTGACTTTTCGCGCTTCAAAGCGTTTTCAATCTTTTTTATTTTTCTGCCCACCAAACCGACATCCTCCAGAGAGCACCACTGAAAAGGGGTTGCCGGTTTAGGAATAAATTGATTTATGCTCAGCGTAATGTGCCGGAACTTTTTCTTTCCTTCGAATTTACTATGAATATGATGCTGAATTTTTTTAATAAGTTCGATAATGGCATCTATATCACCCTCTTCCTCCCCGGGAAGGCCGACCATGAAATAAAGCCTTAATTTAAGAATTTCTTTTTTAACCAGTATTTCCACGGCATTCATTATATCGTTTTCGGTTATGCCCTTGCGGATAATGTCCCGCATTCTCTGGCTGCCCGCCTCCGGCGCCAGCGCGACCGTTTCGATGCCGCCGGTTTTCATAAAATCAACTATCCTTTCATCTATCTGATCAATACGCAGGGAACCCATGCCGACCTGCGCTTTCTGCTTGATGATGTATTCACAGATGTGGTTGAGATCGGGATGATCGGAAACAGCCGCACCCACCAGACCGATCTTCTTTTTTCTTTCCAAACCACGGTCAATGGACGCGATGATTTCCGCACTGCTGCGGAAACGAACCGGACGATAAACAAAACTTGCCGCGCAAAAGCGGCAGCTTCGGGCGCAGCCCCGATTAACTTCCGTCAGAAACATATCTTCCATTTCGGTTTGAGGCGCGCTGATAATTTCTTCGGTACGGAAAGAATCGATATCTTTTACGTGATGTATTTTTATTCTTTCCGGCAAACCCGTTTCACATGGCTTTATTAACTGAATTTTGTTTTCCGCAGAATACTTTACTTCGTAAAGAAACGGAACGTAAATATTATTTACTTTTTTCTGTAAATCCACGAGTAAATTACGACGATCCCCGCCAAGACGGCGCGCTTCTTCAAAATAACGGCAGAATTGCGGCAATGTTTCTTCGGCTTCGCCCAGAATAAATAAATCAAAAAAATCGGCCAGCGGCTCGGGATTAAGAGTAAGAGCAATACCGCCGCCTATAATTAACGGGTAATCACTCGAACGGTCTCTCGCCAACAAGGGAATGCCGGCAAGATCCAGCATTTTTAAAATATTGGGGTAATCGTTTTCAAAGGATAAAGAAAAAGCCAGAATATCAAATTCGGCTATTGACTTCTGGCTTTCAAAACTAAATATTTCTGCCGCCCCGGAAATGAATTTGGCATTGTTTCCGGGAGCGGGCAGAAATACTCTCTCACATAGGAAGGAGGATTGCTCATTAAATATTTTATAAACAGTTTGGAAGCCCAGGTTTGCCATGCCCGTCCGGTAATAATTGGGATAAGCCAGACAAACCGTATTGTATGTCCCCCAAACTTTTTTTACATATCCAGTCTCTTTCTCCAGAACAGCAGCATGTATTTTTTTCAGTTTCCAATCCATTATTTTATCATGGCCTACAGTCTGCTTAGTCGGCCTGACGGCGTAAAAACGTCGGAATCTGTATATCGCTCATATTGTCGGTTTCATCGTTAATGTTCATATTCGTAAAATTCAAATTGTTTTGTGTTTTCCCCCGGCGTATGAAAGCAGGCGTCGCTAAATCATCGCGTCGGTAACCGCCCAGATGCGTAACATTTCCCAGTGATTCCTTTTTCTTTGATATATTATCAAAACCCGTGGCAATGACCGTGATACGAATTTCATCCTGCATATTCTGATCAATTACCGTTCCGAAAATAATATTAGCTTCTTCATCCGCTTCCTCTTGAATCAACGATGAGGCTTCATTAACTTCATAAAGACTCATATCCGGTCCGCCGGTGATGTTGAGCAGAATTCCACGCGCTCCCTGGATAGTGTTGTCTTCCAGAAGAGGAGATGAAATCGCTCTCTGCGCCGCTTCTACCGCCCGGTTTTCGCCGCTGGCCATGCCGGTACCCATAATGGCTATACCCATATTGCTCATGACGCTCTTCACATCGGCAAAATCAAGATTAATCAGTCCCGGAACCAGAATCAGATCCGATATACCTTTAACCGCCTGATAAAGGATATCGTCTGCTTTTTTGAAAGCTTCCAAAAGCGACAAATTGCGGCCACCCAAACTCAAAAGGCGTTGGTTAGGAACAACTATGAGCGTATCTACAATATCCCGCAATTGTGCGATCCCTTCTTCAGCCTGAATATTACGTTTTTTACCTTCAAACTGAAAAGGCTTGGTAACCACAGCAATTGTCAGAATGCTGCATTCGCGGGCAATTTCCGCGATCACGGGAGCCGCGCCTGTTCCCGTTCCTCCGCCCATTCCCGCAGTAATGAAGATCATGTCCGCACCTTCCAGGAACGGCCGGATTTCATCGCGGGATTCCAAAGCCGATTGTTTGCCGATTTCAGGATTGGAACCGGCCCCCAGACCTTTTGTTATTTGTGTACCAATTTGAATTTTAATTGGCGCATTGGATACGCCGAGCGCCTGTGAATCCGTATTGGCGTTAATGAAATCGACGCCTCCCAGAGACGACGCGATCATTGTATTGACAGCGTTCCCGCCGCCACCGCCTACGCCAATCACCTTTATTTTCGCCAAATTCTCACTACATATCTCCGTTAATTCAAACATGTTCTCTCCTTCCTTTCAAAAAAATTCTGAAAACATTTTTTTTGCCGTTCTTATCATTTTACCAAAAACATTCGTCGTATTTCTGTATATGGAATCACCATCTAATTGACTATTCCCATATATAATTAAACCGACACCTATAGCATGCGCCGGTGAATTCACAATATCGGAAAGGCCTCCAATACCAATGGGAATACCTTTGCGAGCCGGCATATCAAAAATTTGTTCAGCAAGTTCAGTGATACCGTACAAAAGCGACGTTCCGCCGGTCAAAACAACTCCGGCTGCCAGTAAATCTTCGAAACCGAAACGGACAACTTCCTTGTAAGCAAGATTTAAAATTTCTTCCATTCTCGGCTCGATTATGCGCCCCAATATCTGACGCGACACTTCGCGGTCTTCCCTGCCGCCCAGACTGGGCACGTTGATTGTTTCATCCTTGGGAATCATGGAAGTCAAAGCACATCCGTATTTAAGTTTAATTTTTTCCGCATCGCCCAATGGTGTCCGCAACCCTGTTGAAATATCCGACGTAAGATAGTTGCCGCCAACCGGTAATATCGCCGTATGTTTGATGCTGCCTTCAGAAAAAATTGTAACTGAAGTATTGGCTCCGCCAATATCAAGCAGAACGACACCTAAATCTTTCTCATCAGAACTTAACACTGCCTCACCGGCGGCCAATTGTTCCAAAACGACATCATCAATATCCAAACCCACACGGTTTACGGATTTTACAATGTCCTGAATAGCGGAAGTGGCTCCTGTAACAATGTGCACTTTAGCTTCCAGCCGGACACCGGACATCCCGATAGGGTCTTTAATTCCCTCCTGGCCGTCAATTACATAACTCTGGGGAAGAATGTGCATGATTTCCCTGCCTACGGGAATGGCAATGGCTTTGGCAGCTTCGATCGCTCTTTGTACATCGCTTTCACTCACTTCTCTGCCTTTTATGGAGACGATACTCAACGAATTTTGTCCTTTAACATGGCTTCCGGAAATTCCGACATAAACAGAATTGATGCGGCATCCGGACATATGTTCAGCTTCCTCCACCGCCGTTTTTATTGATTCCACCATGCTGTCAATATTGACAACTGTTCCTTTTCTTATTTCTTTGGCCAGAGATGTCCCGACGCCAATGATATTAATACCGGTTTCGGTAACCTCCCCGACGACAGCCGTGGTTTTTGTCGTTCCGATGTCAAGCCCGACTATGACATTGCTTCTCTTTCCCATCAGCACTTTCACCTCATTTTTTAATTTTACCAGCCTACCTGCAAACTTTTCGTTTTATATCAAATACTGCTGGCCTTTAATGATTTGTTCTATACGGCCGGGAGCATTTTTGCGTTGTACTGTAACTTTTGACTCATCAGACAAATCAATGCATAAATAGCCGTTTTTCATTCCTCTTTTTTCCATGTCAGCCATAATCAGAGTTAATTGTCCCAGTTTTCTTTCGAAATCACCTTTCCCCAGCTTTAAATAAAGGCCGGCATCGGAAATTAAAGACAATCCGAATACCTCATCAATATGAATCTCGGAAATTGTACCCAAATAAGTGTACTTGCCGGAACCGGATATAGTCTTCAATAATTTAAGCGTGCTTAAAAAAAGCGGGGATTTAGTTCTGTCCTTCTGTGTGATTCCCGTAAATATCGGAAGATCTACTTCGTCGCCTTTACCCAGTTTTTTAAATACAAAACCTTCACCATCCATCAGATAGAAATCACTGGCCTGCTTGACTAGAGCCAACGGATTTCTTTCCTGCACTTCCAGAACAAGCTTGTCGGGCAGTTCCCTGCCAATATAAACATTTTTTACCCACTGATTCGCAGAAACTCTGTGGATGACAGCATCAGTATTTATTGCTAATAGATTTTGCGCAGGCTTTATATCCGCTAACTCCAGGACATCTTTTTCCGTTAGTTCCTTTAACCCGCGCACGGAAATTTCTTTTATTTCAAAATACGACCTGCTTATAAGCAGATTGTAAGCATAAATAAAGAAAGTGGTCAGAACCGCGACGGCAAGCAGTAACCCGGCCGCTGCAAAAAAATCCCCCGACATTCCGGCCAGCCGCCGACGCACACGGTTTTTTTTCGCTTTCAGGCCCAATTTCTTCAAATTAATCCTCTCCAACAATCACAACTTCTGTTTCCAACTTCACACCCTTCTCTTTTTCGGCTCTGGATTGAATCAGCGCAATCAGTTCTAAAACATCAGAAGCCGTGGCACTACCCCTGTTAACAATAAAATTGGCGTGTTTGGGTGATATTTGCGCGCCTCCGATACTCATTCCTTTCATACCCATGTCTTCAATAAGTTTACCGGCTATTTGCATGGGCAAATTCTTAAAAATGGAACCGGCATTAGGAAATTCCAAAGGATGTTTTTTCTGTCGCCATTGCAGAATTTCATTTATTTTTTTCTTAATTTTCTCGCGTTCACCTTTTTTAAGTTTAAATTGAGCAGCCAATATTACTGTGTCGGGAGGTAACAATGTCTTGCGGTAACTGAAAGATATTTCTTCGCTGTTCATTGTCTTGATTTCGCCTTCAGCATCCATCAAAGATATTGCCTTTATAACATCTTTCATTTCTTTCCCGTAAGCTCCGGCATTCATCCATACGGCACCACCCACCGTACCCGGGATACCGGCGCAAAACTCAAGTCCTGTTAGTTCGTCCGACACGGACATGTTGACAACCTTTGCCAATGCCGCACCTGCCTGAGCAGTAACAAGATAACCGCTTTCCGGCGTATATTCGTAACTTATTTTTTTCATTCCGGTCATCAGCAATATTGCTCCCCGGTATCCGCCATCCCGAACAATAATATTGGTCAGGTTACCCACCGGCAAAAAATTAATTTTTTTTTCTTTAAGTTTCTTTACAACCTCAAGCAGTTGATCTTCATTCTTTATAAACACAAGAGCGTCGGCTTTCCCGCCAACAGCAAGCGATGTATGACTCGACATTGGCTCATCATACAATATTTTTCCGGCTACTACATCGCTCAACGCTTTTTTAATTTCATTTTTGCCGGCCATTACTTTTTTATTTTCCCTGCCTTCAGTTGTTTTAAGAAATTTTCGCCAATTTTATAAATACTGCCTGCCCCCAGAGTCAGAACAGTATCTTGTGATTTTACTGTCTTTAATAAGTATTTTACAGTGCTTTCCGCCTGCGCAATATATTTCACATGTGTTTGCCCGGTTTGTCTTATCGCTTCGCAAAGCGCGGCGGAATTTATTCCGGCAATAGGTTCTTCGCTGGCCGGGTATATGTCATTGATAATCAATATGTCGACATCCCTGAAAGCTTTGGTAAATTCATCAAAGAGCGCCTTTGTCCGGGTAAACCTGTGTGGCTGAAAAACTACAATGAGTCTGTCTTTCCATACTTGCCGCATGGCAGCCAGTGTCTCTTTAATTTCCGTCGGATGATGGCCATAATCATCAACCACTGTGATATCGCCCACTCTTCCTTTAATTTCTAGGCGGCGCTGAACTCCCGAAAAGCTCTGCAAACCTTTCTTGATTGTTGCAAAATCAAGATTCAGCTCGCGTGCCACTGCTATTGCCGCTAAAGAATTATAGACATTAAACATACCCGGAACAGTTAATTCGATCTTGCCTGAATTCGTTCCTTTATAAGCGAGATTATAGGTTGTTTTTCTTTTGAAAAACTTTATTTCTCTGGCACTATAGTCTGCCGGCGATTCAATACCATAAGTTATCATCCTGCGTTTAATTAATGGAATAATTTCCCGCGCGTTAATATTATCGCTGCAAATAACCGTACAACCGTAAAAGGGAACGATATTGGCAAATTTGAGAAATGCCTCTTTGATTTCAGTAATGCCCGCATAAAAATCCAAATGTTCGCGGTCAATATTTGTAATTACGGCAATTGTAGGCGACAATTTTAAAAATGATCCATCACTTTCATCCGCCTCCGCCACAATAATCTCTCCATCGCCTAATCGGGCATTGCTGCCGATACTGGCAAGTTTTCCCCCGATGACCATCGTCGGATCCAATCCACCGCGGGCCAGAATCGTGGATATCATCGATGTGGTCGTAGTTTTGCCATGGCTACCGGAGACGGCGACAGAAAATTTCATTTTGAGAAGTTCCGCCAGCATTTCCGCCCGCGGAATTACCGGAATATTTTTCCGGTGAGCTTCTATAACTTCCGGATTATTTGCTTTTACCGCCGTGGAAGTTACAACTACATCGGCATTGCCGATATTTTCCGCAGCATGTCCGATGACCACCTGCGCACCAAGTTTCTGCAATCGCGCCGTTGTTTCCGAATTTTGAACGTCGGAGCCGCCGATGTGATAACCGAGATTAACCAGAACTTCGGCAATCCCGCTCATACCGATGCCCCCGATTCCCACAAAATGAATGCATTTTACTTTGCGCTGCATTGAGCTGTTTCTTTTATCTAATCTCATTTGTACCGCCATTTTCTCTCTTTCTTTATGAACTGAACTTCGTAAAGTTAATTTTTCCCGGTCATTAATTTAATACAGTTATCAACTATTGTTTTTGCCGCATCAACTTTGCCTAGTTTTAATGAATTTTCTTCCATCTGATGCAACTTTTGCTCATCCCGTAACTGATCTTCAATTACACCAAATAACTTGCCACCGCTAAGCTCCTTCTCCGGGATCAGGATAGCAGCGCCTTCGGAAGCCATAGCCTGCGCGTTTTTCAACTGATGATCGTTGGCCGCCCAGGGATACGGGATTAAAATCGCTGCTTTGCCCGCCGCTGTAATTTCCGCAAGTGATGTGGCTCCGGCACGACAAATGATTAAATCTGCATCCGCATAAGCTCCGGCCATATCAACAATAAAAGACGTCACTTGCGCCCGAATGCCGAATTGTTCATAAGCTTTTTTCACTTCCTCCAATTGCCGAGCGCCGGTTTGATGAAGAATACGCACCTTATCTTTCATGCCCTGTAACTGCGGCAGCATATCCATAATGCTTTTATTGATCGCCTCAGCGCCCTGCGATCCACCAAAAATCAGCAACTGCCGATAATCTTTTTTTTCTTTTCTCTCACCGCTTTTGGCAACCAGTGCCGCCCGGACTGGATTTCCGCTGACAATAACTTTTGTTTGCGGGAAAAATGTCCGCGTTTGCGTATATGTTACGAATATTTTATCTGCAAAATTGCCCAGTATTTTATTAGTAATGCCCGGAATAGCATTTTGTTCCGCAATTACTGTGGGGATGCTCATAAAGTGAGCGGCAAGCACTGCCGGTCCTGAAGCATAACCGCCCACTCCCACTACAATGTCAGGGCAAAACTGTTTCAAAATGCGCCTCGATTGCCACATGCTCTTGGGAATCTGATAAGCACCTCTTATCAATGCTTTGCCCCCTTGTCCTTTAACACCTTCAACATCAATTTCTCTGAGTTCATAACCAAGCTGACCAAGCAGTTTGCTTTCAATGCCTTTTTGGGTTCCAATAAAAATAATCGCTGTTTTATTATCTCTTGCCAAAAATTCTTCAGCTATGGCAATTCCCGGAAACAAGTGTCCGCCTGTTCCTCCTCCCGCAATTACAATGCGCATTGTTGCTTTAGACAAAACCAAACCCTTTTAACTTTTTTTTGAGCAAACAGCTCAGTGTCCCTTAATATTTCTTTCATCAAGTCTGGGTAGAAATATTCAATAAAATACCCACCGCCGTCATAGTCATGATAAATGCAGTACCGCCATAACTCAAAAAAGGCAGAACTAAACCCTTCAGTGGTATAAGTCCCATCACACCGGCAATATTTATGAATGCTTCCATCACAATCACCATGGTTAGTCCCGCGGCCAACAACGTCCCGAAAAGATCAGGCGCCTTCAACGCAATCATAAAGCCGCGAAAAGCAAAAACGGCAAACATGACTATAACAATCGTCACTCCTATAAAACCGCTTTCCTCAGCGATAATGGAAAGGATAAAATCCGTATGCGGCTCGGGCAAATAAAATAATTTTTGCATACCGTCTCCTATTCCCACACCAAAAGTTCCACCGGAACCAAAAGAAAGCAGAGATTGAATAATCTGGAAACCTGTATTGTCAGCATCTTTCCATGGATCTAAAAAAGCAGTCAACCGCGTCAATCTATATCCCTTAAAAAAAATCAATGCTACCCCGACCGGAATAAAAGCCGCTACTAAAAATGACAGATGCTTTATCTGAGCGCCGGCTATAAAAAGCATTAAAAGTAAAATAGTGGCAATAATTACGGCCGTGCCGAAATCCGGTTCCAGTAAAATCAACAAAATAGCAATTGAAGTAGCTATTAAAGGAACCAGAACTCCTTTGCCGAAATCCTTAAGTTGATGCGCCTTTCTGGTAAGCAAGTGTGCCAGGAAAACTACTATTGTAATCTTAACCATCTCGGTCACCTGAAAGGAAAAGCCGAATAAATTTAACCAACGCGTTGCCCCTCCACGCCTCATCCCCAAATGCGGTACCAGTAACAGTGACAGTAAGACAAAAGATAATAACATTCCCGGATAAGCCCATTTTCTTAATTGCGTATAAGGAACCCTGGTCATAATAATCATGGAAGTAATGCCCACAAACACAAAGAAAATTTGTTTTTTTAAGAAATATTGACCGTCCTTAAACTTTTCCAACGCAATAATGGAACTGGATGAATAAATCATTGCCGTGCCTACAGTTACCAAAATTAAAGTAACTAAAAGCAAAATAATGTCCGGTAATTTATCTTCATTTCTAACCACAGCATCCATTTAAAGATTCTTCACGACCTCCTTAAAGAAATTACCCCGTTCTTTATAATTGGCAAATTCATCAAAGCTGGCACAACCCGGCGACAGTAAAATCACATCGTCGGATTGAGCGTCTTGATAAGCGCTTTCCACCGCTTCCTTTAATTTATTTTTTTTCACGAGTGGCGTATCTTTGCCGATTAACGAAGCGATCCGTTCACGCGCTTCACCAAACAAAATCACTTTTTTTGTTTTTGTTTTAAGCAATGGCCGCAAAGTTTCAAAATCACCATCTTTATCGCGACCACCCAAAAGTAAAATCACGGGTTTATCAAATGTCTCCAGCGCCCGCTCAACGGAACCAACATTTGTCCCCTTGGAATCATCGTAAAATTTAATTGAATTCTTTTCCCCCGCAAATTCGATGCGGTGAGGTAATCCGTGAAATGCAGAAACAGCCGCAATGATATTTTCCTGACTGCAACCACAGAAGCGCGCCGCCATTATCGCTGCCATCACGTTTTCCACATTATGCAATCCGGGAAGGTTTATAATGTTTAGGGGATATTGCTCTTCATCCTCGCCGGGCATCCTAAAAACAATGTTATTTTTCTTAATAAATATTCCCTTTGGCAGCACTCTTTTAGAACTGAACTTTATAACTTGCGCATTAATGATCCTGTCTATTTCTTCCTGCTCCGGATCCGCGGCATTAAGAATCGCAAAATCCGTTTTTGTCTGATTAGCAAATACTCTGGTCTTGATGCGTCGGTACTCAGCGAAAGAACCATGGTAATTGATATGATCACAGGTTATATTCAGAAGAACAGCAATAAACGGTCTGAATTTTTCTATCCACTGGAGTTGAAAACTGCTGATTTCAGCAACGATAAAATCATCTTTCTGTGAGCCTTCCACATATTCAATCAAAGGATTGCCAATGTTTCCGCCGACAAAAGTTTTCTTTCCCGAGTATTGCAAAATTTCACCCAACAGGGTTGTCGTTGTCGTTTTACCGTTAGTTCCGGTTACGGCAATTACCGGAACTTTCAAGAATCGATAAGCCATTTCAATTTCACTGATAACCGGTATGTTTTTTTTCAATGCTTCAACTAACAAATCATTATGGGGAGGAACGCCGGGAGAAGGAACAACTATGCATGCACCCATTAAAATACGGACATTATAGTTGCCGATTTCCAGCCATTTTTCTTTAGCTATCTGTTCAAATTCAGCCCCCCATTTATCAATCGGCTGCTCATCAGTTACTATTACTTTCGCGCCTTGTTTTCCAAAAAATCTTGCAGCGGCAATTCCCGTTTTGCCCATGCCAATCACAACTATTTTTTTACCGGTAAGATTCATGCTTCCCCTATTCCTCTAGCGTAATTTCAATGTGCTTATCGCCATTAACGCCAACAAAATAGAAATAATCCAAAAACGTACAATTACTTTCGGTTCCGCCCATCCTTTCAATTCGAAATGATGATGCAGGGGTGCCATCCGAAGAATGCGTTTTCCTCCGGTCATTTTGAAGTAACCAACCTGAAAAATTACTGAAAATGTTTCCACTACAAATATGCCGCCGACAATAGCCAGCAATATTTCCTGCTTGGTTATTATCGCAAGAGTTCCCAACGCTCCGCCAAGAGAAAGTGAACCGACATCTCCCATAAAAATTTCCGCAGGATAAGCATTAAACCAGAGAAAGCCGAGGCCTGCCCCCACCAGGGCTCCGCAGAAGACCGCCAATTCACCGGCACCGGAAATGTGAGTAACCCGCAGATAAGAAGCGACTTTAACGTTTCCGGCAAAGTAAGCAAAAAGTATATAAGTGGCAAAACAGATTATTGCAGGACCAATAGCCAAGCCATCCAAGCCGTCTGTTAAATTTACGGCATTGGCCGCGCCGACGATGATAAATGTGGAAAGCAGTACATAGCCCCAGCCAAGGTTAGGCAATATCGTTTTAAAAAAAGGAATCGTTACCTGCGAATTGAAGCCTGGTTTTAAATAAAGAACTATGCTGACGAACAGGGCAATTATAATTTCCGCAACCAGCCTTTTTTTACCGGAGACACCTTTAGAACTTTTACCGGCAAGTTTGCTGTAATCATCAATAAATCCAATTAAGCCATAACCCACTGTCACCAGCAATATCAGCCAGATGTAATTAATGGAAAGATTGGTCCAAAGCAGAGTGGAAATTACCACAGCAAGGATAATTAAAACTCCTCCCATCGTAGGAGTGCCTTTTTTGGTCAAATGACTTTGCGGCCCGTCTTCTCTGATCTGCTGGCCGATTTGCATGTCCTGGAGCTTCCGAATCATCCAAGGACCAACGATCAGACAAATTAAAAGCGCGGTTATCGCCGCAAAAATCGTTCGGAAAGTTATATAACGAAATACGTTAAAGAACGAAATCGTTGTGTGTAACGGATATAATAAATGATAAATCACTTTTTAATTCACTCCCGATTAATGAATAGTTTTATTATGCCCGTTTATATTATCGCTGCCGAAATTCTCGCATATTTGAACCACAATTTTATCCATCTTCATCCCGCGCGAACCTTTCACCAGAATCCAGTCACCTTTTTTTAAATTTTCCTTTAAATAATTAATCCCGTTATTTTCATTAGAAAGGAAAAAAATGTTTTCCGGCGACAGCCCTCCTTCCATCGCTCCAGCGGCTGTCACCCTGGAAAAATTGCCTTGAAGAAAAAGAGTGTTGATTCCTATCGTCGCTATCAGCATCCCTATTTTACGATGCATTTCTTCTGATTCCGTCCCCAACTCCAGCATGTCGCCTAAAAAAACAAAACCATTATGATGAACTTTTAAATCTTTCAGTGTCATCAGCGCTTCGCGTACTGAAGCAGGATTGGCATTGTACGAATCATCCAAAAGAAAAGACCCGTTGCGCAGTTTAACCATTTCCATTCGTCCGCTGAATGGACGGAATTCCGCCAGGCCTTCCGCTATCGTCTTGATGTCTGTACCAACAGCAAAAGCCGCAGCGGCCGCCGCCATGGCATTATTAACATGATGCAGACCAACAATTTTCATTTCTACTTTTTGTGTGTTCTCATCGACAATCAGATTAAAACTCATTCCCTTGATGCCGTTCATTTTTATATCTTTAACAGTAACATCGGCATTAGGACTCATACTGAAAGTAATTTTCCGACCGGTCCATCGCTCAGCGCAAAGGGCAACTGCTTTATCGTCAATGTTAACTATGATCGTCCCCGAAGGTGACATATTAAGAAATAAATCTCCCTTTTCCTCCCTGACAACATCTATGGAACCAAATCCGGCCAGATGCGCCGGACCGATGTTAGTAATCAAACCTATATCCGGCAAGGCAATTTGAGTAAGTCTTTTTATTTCCCCCCGTGTATTTGTGCCCATTTCCAAAATAGCCAACTCATGTTCGGTGGTAAGGCGAAATATCGTCTGAGGCAATCCGATCAAATTGTTTAAATTTCCGTCAGTTTTTAAAATATTTTTCTTCCGGCCGATAATTGCCGCTATCATTTCCTTAGTTGTTGTTTTCCCGGAAGATCCTGTTAATCCAATTACAGCAATGGAAAACCGTTTCCTCCATTCATGGGCAAGATCGCCCAACGCAATCAACGTATCTACAACTTTAATCACAGTGACATTCTTATCTGTCAGATCTTTACTAACTTTTGCATCATGAACTATAATTCCGGCAGCTCCCAGCTGCAGTGCTTGATTTACGAAATCATGTCCATCAAACTTTTCACCTTTCAATGCGATAAAAAGATTCCCCTTTTTTACCAGACGAGAATCAGTGGAAATTCCATAAAACGTTTTTTCCGAAGCCCCGGTAACTAAATTTCCGGTGGTTGCCTTCAATACATCATCTAGCAAAAATTTCGGCGACTCATAATTCATCAATTTAACTTAAGCAGCTTCCTGATTCCAAAATTTGTTTTACAACAATACGATCATCAAACGGCACTTTATCTGTTCCCAAAATCTGATAATCCTCATGACCTTTTCCTGCAATTAGAATAATATCTTCTTCTTGTGCTGCACTTATTGCGGTTTCAATGGCCTTTCTCCGATCGGGTATTACTGTGTAGCGATGAGCAACATTCTCCGATTGTAAATTGCCGGGCAATATTTTCTGTATCCTGCTTTGATCAATTCCAGTTTCTATCTCAGCAATAATAGACAACGGATCTTCCAGACGGGGATTATCTGATGTCACAATAGTCAGATCACTGTATGTTGTGGCCGCTTCACCCATAAGTGGTCTCTTGCCGTGATCTCTATTCCCGCCGCAGCCGAAAACCGTGATAATGCGTTTCTTCTTCAGCTCTGTTAAATTTTGCAGTACACGCCTCAAAGCATCATCCGTATGAGCATAATCGACAAAAATATTAAGTCCCGATGATGAATCAACTTTCTCCAGGCGACCGGGGACACAAAATAAATTTTCTATTCCCTTTTTAATTGTTGAAGGAGAAATTTTTAAGACAGAAGCAGCACCGGCAGCAGCCAGAATATTATAAAGATTAAATTTACCTATAAGCGATGATTCTATAGAAAAAGTCTCCTCGCCTAAACTAACCCGTGCTTTTATTCCGGATAATGCTAATTCATAGCTTGCAGCTCGGATTAAGCTTTCATTTTCCATGCCGTAAGTTACGACCGGCAAATTAACCTCTTTTAGGATTCTTTGCCCCCACCGATCATCGGCATTAATAATCATTTTTTGCGGGTGAACCTTTTTGCTTTGAGGCAATACTTCAGCAAAAAATCGTTTCTTAGCCTGAAAATAATTTTCCATCGTCAAGTGATAATCGAGATGATCACGGGTAAGATTAGTAAAAACACCTAAATCAAAATCACAGTCATCAACCCTCTTTAAATCAACAGCATGAGATGAAACTTCGGCAACAGCATGAGTGACATGATCATCAGCCATCGCGCGTAAGATTTTCTGCAAATCATAAGATTCGGGAGTAGTATTAGGTGCCGGATAAATCTTATCATTGTAACGGTAATTAACCGTGCCCAAAACTCCGCAATTAAAACCTGCCGCTTTAAGTATAGATTCCAGAAGATAAGATATTGTTGTTTTACCGTTTGTCCCCATAACAGCAATAAGCACCAACTCGGCAGAAGGATTACCAAAATAATTTTTGGCTAAAACACTTAAAGAACGCCGGCTGTCGACCACCCTAACTGCTGTCACGGCAGAAGGAACATTGAAATCTTTTTCATGAACAATGGCCCGCGCTCCACGAGCTATCGCGTCCATAATAAAATCATGCCCGTCATGTTTTAAACCGGCAACAGCAACAAACAGCGAGCCTGCTTCGCATTTATCCGCAGAATAACAGACAGAAGAGATATCCTGATGAGAGTCTCCGGAAATATTGATTATGTCTAATCCTTCAATTAAACGACGCAGATTCATTTAAACCTCAATTGTGCAACTCAAAAACAACATTACACACTCGTTCTTCCCCAAACGGAGTGTGGGCTTGTGGATATTGACGCACGGCCCAGCCATTACCGGATACTTTAAGCTCTATTGATTCGGCCTTTGCTTTTTTCATCGCTTCTCTGATCGTCAAACCCGCAAAATTAGGCATGGTTGATTCATCACTGCTAACAACATTCTGCTGAGTTAGAGTTTGCTGCGTCGAGACCAGCTCCACTTTATTGGGATCTTTTTCAAAAATAGGGGTCTCCCTGATATTTGTCTTGAAACAATTGAGTATCTGATCACCGATGTTTTTAAAAACCGGAGCGGCGGCTACTCCACCCCACTTATCTCTTTGCGGTTCATCAAGCATTACCAGAATAGCGACTTGCGGATTATCGGCAGGAAAGAAGCCCATGAAGGATGTACGCACCCTCTCCGATGAATATACACCGCGTTTAAAATCGAACTTTTGTGAAGTTCCTGTTTTACCGGCAACGGCGACATTAACAATGCTCGCTTTTTTACCTGTTCCGTCGGGAGCACCTACAACCTCCGTAAGCATAGTGGTAAGACGTTTGGCCACACCCGGAGAAATAACTTTACGTACTACTGTTGGCGCATATAATTTAACGAGACGATTATTTTTATCGGCAATACCGCGCACGATATAAGGTTTCATTAAGACTCCGTCGTTCGCTATGGCAGACACAGCGGCGATTAATTGAATCGCCGTAACTGAAATGCCCTGACCGAAAGCAATCATAGCCGTATCAACCGGCACCCAGTTTTTCACCGGCCTGACCAACCCCGCGGTCTCGCCGGGCAGATCTATACCAGTCCTTTCCCCAAAACCAAATTTTTGAATATAGTCATAGAATTTTTCTCTTCCCATCTTTTGAGCTATTTTTGCAGCACCGATATTACTGGAATATTTTAATATATCAGGAACTCCCAAATATCCGTGGCGTTTTCTTTGTGCTTCATGAATAACACGATTTGCCACTTTATAATTTCCATTTTCACAGAAAAACTTATCTGATTCCTTAATGATCTTTTCTTCCAGCGCAGCAGCCACTAAAAAAGGCTTGAATGTTGATCCCGGATCAAAATTATCGGCAATGGCGCGGTTACGCCATTTTTCCGGTGTAAGTCCCTCGATGTTATTGGGATTGAATCCTACCTGGTTGGCAAGCGCTAAAATTTCTCCCGTCTTGGGATCCATGACAATGGCTACGCCTCCCTTTGCGCCCTTATCCAGAACAGCTTCTTTTAAGTGGGTTTCCACAAGATATTGAATCCGATTATCTATGGTTAATACCAGGTTTTCATTTTCGTCTTTTTTTGTTTCACTCTTTTCCACGCGCAAAAACAATTTTTTCCCCTTGGCATCTCTGGCCCAGGCCAGCTTCTCCGGCTTTCCTTTCAAAGATTCATCATATTTTTTTTCCAATCCTTCCAAGCCGCTGGCATCCAAGCCGACAAATCCCAGCAAATGCGCAGCCAGTTCGCCATTAGGGTAAAAGCGTTTAGGCTCTTTAACTAAGAAAATGCCTTCGATGTCCGCATTTTCCACCAAAGCAGCTTGTTGCGGAGAAATTCTTCTGGCCAGCCAGCAAAAGTTTTTGGGTGACGATATCTTTTTAAAAACTGTTTGATTGTCCAGATTAAGAATCTCAGCAACTTGCCCGGAAACCTTAGCGGGATCCGCAATTTTGGAAGGATCGGCACAAACGGAATTGGCCATTATGGATATGGCCAGCTTTTCCCCGTTACGATCGAAAATTACACCTCTTTCCGGCTGCAATTGCAGAACAGTGGTATGCTGCCTGTGTGCCAATGATTTTAGTTTCTGACCGGATAAAACCTGTAATTGGAAAGCGCGTGATATCAAAGCAACAAAGAACACTAAGAAAACCGAGAGAATAATGACTATTCTTATTTTCAGCCATTTTTTTGATTCGGCAGCCATATCATTCTCCCGATTTCTTTAAAACAATTATCTGACTGTTATCAGGATACGACATTTGCAATTTGTTCATTACAATGCTTTCAATCCTCTGCGGTGATTTGAGCATTGCATATTCCAATTTTAATTTTTTTTGTTCCTCCAACTTCTGCTCTTTGATGCTTAGCTCCGTAGCGATATTATATTCCAATTCAGTCATGCGAATATGAGAACCGACATAGATCAAAGCAACAAACATGAACACTATGGCAAAAATAATAAATGTCGAATACTTGATTCCGAAAGAACCTTCCTTCGCCTCCTGAAAACGGGGGACAACTCTTGTTCCGACAGATTCTGCAGATTGTGCCATTTTAAACTCTCCGGGCTACACGCAACTTAGCACTGCGAGCGCGTGGATTAGCTTCGATTTCTTCTGCCGCAGGAATCAGCGCTTTTCTAGTCATTATTTCCAGTTTTGCTTCTTTTTGACAAACGCAAAACGGTATGTCCTTCGGGCAGACACAAACTCCGGTTAAAGCGCGAAATTCATTTTTTACAATGCGATCTTCCAGCGAATGAAAAGAAATTACGCAAAGGCGACCACCTGTTTTCAGCGCATCAGCCGCAGCGTTAATTGCCGGTTTTATATTATCCAACTCGTTGTTGACGGCGATTCTGATAGCCTGAAAGGTTCTTGTGGCGGGATGAATTCTCTGCCATTTTAATTTGGCTGGCATGCAGGAAGCAACAATTGCCGCCAGTTCCGCAGTTGTTTCAATGGGTGCGAGTTGTCTTTTCTTTGATATTGTCCTGGCTATTCTTGTTGCCATTTTTTCTTCTCCGTAAAACCTGATGATGTTTTCCAGTTCGTTTTGCGCGAAGCTGTTGACAATATCGTAAGCGCTAAGTTTCAAACTGCGATCCATACGCATATCGAGCAGCGCCTGTTTATTAAAACTAAAACCTCTGTGGTCTGTTTCCAGTTGATGGGAAGAAACTCCTAAATCCAGAAGAACGCCATCAACTTTTTCTATATTTAAACTTTTTAGTATATTGTCTAAATCAGCAAAGTTAGCCTTGATCAAAATCTTGCGTGAACCGAACTGGGCCAGTCTTTTTTCCGCGAACTGCAGAGCATCATCATCGCAATCAATTCCCACCAGCAGCGCGTCAGTTTCTTTAAGTATCGCGTAAGCGTGACCTGCACCTCCCACAGTGCAATCCACGTAAACTCCCGTTCTACTGACTAAAAGCGATTCAATAACTTCTTTAACCATTACCGGCTCGTGATAGAAGTCGGTAATCATGGTTTAAATTCCCAGATCAGCTATGAAGTCGGCGCATTTGTCAATTTCACCGGCGGCCTGTTTCATTCTTTCTTCGAAACGATCTTTCGACCAGATTTCAATATTTTTCAGCATACCGGCCAGAACAATATCTTTTTCCAATTGGGCATATTCGCGTAAAGTCGGCGGGATAAGCACACGCCCTTGTCCGTCAATACTGCAATCAACCGCTCCGGACATAAAGAAGCGCTGAAATGAACGCACTTCTTTGCGCAACTTGGATTGATGGGCTACTTTTTCTTCAATTATCAACCACTCATCGTAAGGAAAAACCATCAAGTACTGGTCCCAGTTGGTAATTACAATCCGATTGTCGTACTCATCCGCAAAAATTTCACGGAACTTGGACGGGAAAATTATTCTCCCCTTTTCATCGATTGTATGATGATATTGTCCTCTAAAAACAGACATCACTTCCCTCCACGATAAGCCACTTTACTCCACTGAGCCAACTATAAAGACCACAATTGTCTTTGTCAAGCAAAAAATTTAATTTTTTTAGGGTTAAGTAACTTAAAATCACTGAGGAAATACGGAAAAAACAGGCGATCTTTTTTTGAATTGAAAAAAACAGCGGAAATAAAATTTTTTATTAAAAAAATAAAGACTTTTTTCGCTATTTTTCATTGAGGTTCTTGCACTTTAAGTTACTGTATTGATTCATTATTAATGTATCGATAACGATTTATGGCACGTTTGTGCTCAACCAGTGAAGCTGAAAAAAAGTGTGAACCGTCTTTTTTGGAAACAAAATAAAGATACTTTACCGGAGCTGGATAAAGCACAGCTTTTAAAGAAGCCACACCCGGATTGGCAATGGGACCCGGTGGCAAGCCTTTTATAACATAAGTATTATAAGGAGATTTTCTTCTCAAATGACTGCGCAGGACCTTGCCTTCAAAACTATCCAAATCATAAACGGCTGTGGGATCACTTTGTAAGCGCATTCTCTTTCTGAGCCTGTTATGAAATACTGCTGAAATCATGGGCTTTTCCGCATCGTCACCTGATTCTTTACCGATAATAGAGGCAAAAGTAACAAGTTTATGAATGTCTAATTTCATCTCTCCTGCTCTTTTAATCATTCCCGGTGTAATTTTTTTCCAAAACTGACTAACCATTATTTTCATAATTTGGCGAGTACTCATCGAGCGGTCAAAAAAGTAAGTGTCCGGAAAAAGGTAACCCTCTATGGAATCCGCCTGAATATTTAAAGATCCTAAAAAATCTTCATCGCCAGCCAGTTCTAAAAAATTATCTTCGTCAATTAGTTTGTACTCTTTCAAGCGATCAATAATTTCTTTCAGCGAAAAGTCTTCCGGAATTGTCACTTTATATTTTTTAATATCACCGCGAATAAGTTTTTCAATGATGGCATTGGGAGTTAGGGACGTGTTAAATTCATATTCGCCTGCACGAATATGGCGTCTGGCGTTTTTTATTACAGTCAAGCTGTAAAAGAAAATACGGTATTTAATCAATCCAGCCCGATTGAGTATTTCCGTAACCTCTAAAAAGCTGGAACCTGTGGGGATATCAACCAGTACATTCACATTTCTTTTATCAATGGAACTAATTGAATAATTTAATAGCAAAACGCAAAAGACAAGAATAACAGCAATAAAATATAAAATAACGCGGCGAACTGTTCTGCCGATAAAAGAGGACTTCTTAAAAAAACTGAACAAGAGAATCCGCCTTATCCATGAATTTTTCTCTATTCTATTTTTTTTATCAGATTTATTCATATTTTTTGAGGAATTAAATTGAAATTATTTAGCGATAGAATCCAGATAACCTTGAAGAATAACGCAGGCGGCCAGTTTATCAATCTTATCTTTTCTCTTTTTCCAATGCATACCGGATTTGATTAGTATTTCTTCAGCTTCTTTGGTAGAGAGTGTTTCCGGCCACTTAATAACAGGCAGAGAAAAAGTCTTAACAAGCTGAATCGAGAAACGATTCACCTTTTCACATTGTATGCCCTCTGAACCATCAAGTCGAACAGGATAACCTATTACAATCTTTTCAACATTGTAGCTCTTGATCAGATTATCCAGGATATCCCAATCATGTTTCTTGCTTTTTCTGATGATTGTGGGCAATCCTTGCGCTGTCATTCCAAGCTCATCGCAGATGGCAGCCCCAATTCTTTTTTCACCGTAATCTAAACCAAGTATACGCAAACATAACCTCTTGACGTATGGTTTCTAACAATTTTAACCAATATTTTCAATCATTAAATCATCGGTTGTTTTCGCGGTTTAATACAAGTTTTCATTCATGCAAATTATAAAAAAAATTATAATGTTGTGAAAAAGTGAGGAGTTTGTTATTTTCCACAAAATATTGATCAAATCAAACAGGCAAATATATGAAATATTTTGTTCTTGGCACAGCCGGTCACGTCGATCACGGAAAAACAGCGTTAATTAAAGCGCTTACCGGAGTAGACACAGATCGTTTGAAAGAGGGGGGGGAAAGGGGATAAGCGGACATTGAGTGATGGAACTTTTGTAAGCGAAGTTGTGGAGAAGGCCGAAGAAAGATTCAAGGAAGGATATCGACTCAGAGCCAGAGGATATGTGGATTCATTAATCAAACGAGTTACTGAGATCACTCAAGTAACTCCGGATGAAATATTAGATTCATTAAGAGATGCAAAAAGGACAAAGGCAAGAAGTACCCTGTGTTATTGGGCAACGGAAAAGCTTGGAACGCCTCAAATCCAGTTGGCGTAATTGCGAAACGGACACAATCGGCGATTACTTACGCCGCCAGAAGGGGGAAAAGTGATTGTTGAGAACAATTCATATCTGATCGAATGAGGGGATTGATATTTTGAAGTACGTCCCCTAATACGCCGCCAGAATTGTCATCGATATCAGCTTTTGTCGATGTCCGTTCGGCTCTGCGCGCAGAATTTAATTTCTTCGTAAGAGCCAATCCTTTAATGTACTTTTTTTATTTGCAAAGATCGCAAAGGTTGACATCTCTTTATCACGAAGGAATAACCTCCATACGGTCTGATGGTGCCTCTTCAAAAGACCTTTGAGGCGAAAAAAATATAAAAGATAGACTGACAGTGGATTTCCGGTTTGCGTCCGCATATTTACCAGTGTTCTTTTGGGTGGAAAAGCGCATTTGATGGCATGAATCAACTTGCTGAGAAGCCGGTCATCATTAAAGAGCTTTACAATATTTGGTGATATGGATGCGGCTTTTCTGAATATTAACTCTTCGGCACGAGCCGCAGCATGAAAACTATCATTATATACATCCAAGTCCTTTGTTATTCGTTCAGGGATAGATGCACCAGCAAATCTCTTAGCTAAAAAGAGGGTCAGGTAAACACATTTGCTCACGCCCCATTCCCTGCTCCTGCTCAGGACCTGCTCCCAATCAAGCTTTCCTTCATAATGCTCAATGGCCATTGAGATATCAAACAGCGGCATGATCCCGTTATCAAATACGTGATGGACACCGGCGTGCATACAAAGATGAAGCAGCAAATCTTCGTGGCACAATGACAACGCCTCTATCCCCTCTATGAAGCACGTTTGTGCTCTGGCAAACAGTTTTTCAACATCAACTCGATCAGAAAATGGAGGAGCAACAATGTTGAAATGGATTTCGATGGGTATCGAATCTTTTTTCCTGTACGACGGCAAATGCTCTTGTGCACAACCTGTTTCTTCTTTTGAGGGGCTGTAGCCCTGTTCGACCAGTATATCCTGCACCTTCAACAGATCAGTCTGTTTCACCAGAAGGTCTATGTCGCCCATCGGCCGCAGGGCGATGTTCCGATACACAACGATTGCCAGATGCGCTCCCTTGAGCGCGATCACCGGGATACATTGCTGACGCAAGATACCCAAGATTTTTCCCAACTCGTGGTATAATTTCATATTCCTGCCGGAGCTCTGGAGATAGGCCTGCCGTAGTCTCTCCATCACATTGGCCGGAATTGCTGTGCCCGGATGGAATGTGGTCAGGCGATGATATAACAAAGGCGTAACGTTGTGCTGGGCTGATTTGCAGAGGAGATCGTCCCAATCTACGCTGGATAGTTCTGCTTCACCTGTTATTCCTGTCCCGTCCGGATTCCTCCGGAGTAAGGAAAGGAGCAGTTCATCGATTCGGGATCGATCCATCTAATTACCTCGGTTCGTTAAATCGTCAACGGTACTGCCGGGCCTGAGTTTCAAACAAGTGGGCATACATTCCATCAAAATGAAGCAGTTCTTCGTGAGTGCCTCCTTCGATGATTCTTCCCTCTTTCAGTACATAGATGCGGTCAGCCATCCGGACGGTGGAAAAGCGATGACTGATCAGGATAGCAGTCCGATCCGCGGCAAGTTTACGGAAATTCTGAAAAATCGTATACTCCGCTTTGGCGTCCAGAGAACTGGTCGGTTCGTCCAGAATGATGATCTGCGCGTCGCGCAGAAATGCCCGGGACAGCGCAACCTTCTGCCACTCGCCGATGCTGAGTTCCTCACCATCCTCAAACAGTTTGCCGAGGATTGTTTCGTAGCCTTTGGGCAATCCGCGGATAACGTCATCCGCTCCCGAGTCTCGTGCCACGGCTATGACCCGCTCGTGGTCGGGAGGAAGATCGGTATTCCCCAGCCAGATATTCTCGCGAGCTGTCAGGTGGTACTGCGCGTAGTCCTGGAAAAGGACGGAGAATTCACGTCGCAGGGCCGCGGTTCCAAACCGGCGCAGATCCATTCCGTCGAGGGTGATCGTCCCGCCGGTCGGATCGTACAATCGGCACAACAGTTTGACCAGCGTGGTCTTTCCTGAGCCATTCTCCCCCACCAGCGCTATGACTTCCCCCGGCCGGATCGCCAAAGACACGTCCTCGAGTACCTTCTGTGCGCCCGTCGGATACTGAAAACTGACGTGGTTCAACACGATCCCTGTTTGCATCGGGCGTGGAACGGTAATGGCGTGCGCCGGTTCGACAACCTTCCGTTTCAGGTCCAGGAATTCATGCATGTTGGAAAGGAACAGGTTGTCTTCGTAGATCCCGGCAAGGCCGCCCAGCATCCCCTGAAGAAAACCCTGCCCGCGCTGAAAGGCCATGAAGTACATGATCATGTCCCCCAATGTGTTCGTCCCCTGCATCGTCCGGTACGCGATAAAGGCCAGTGAACCGTAGATCGCCGCAGTGGCGCAGGTCTGCGCCGCCAATTCGGCGACGGAACGACGGCCTGTGATTCTCAAACGCTCTTTACGAAGTTTCCGTCGGAGATCGCGAAAACGGCGCACCAACAAGGGACCGAGATTATATAAGCGGATTTCTTTGGCATGGCTGCCGCCGGTGAGCATCCAGTTGAGATAGCCCGCCTGCCGTTCTGTCGATGTCTGTTCACGTTGCCAGCGATACATCGTGCCGGCATACCCCAATCGCACGACGATACCGGGAAGAACGGCAACGAATAGTATGACTGCGACGATCCAGTGGAACAAAAAGAGTAATCCCGCCATCGCCAGCAGAGAGATCGCGTTCTGGGCGACTTGAACCAGACCGTTAACGAGGTGGGTGGGCCGGTAGGGGGCCTCCCGCTGGGCACGATGGAGCGTGTCGTAATATTGCGCGCTTTCATAATACTCAAGATCTACCTCAATGGACTTGGCATGGAGGACATTGTTCATGTGATCTGTGACGGCCAGTGACTGCGCTTCGCTGACCAGGCCCGCTATCGAGCGGGCCAATACGCCTACCAGAGTTACGATACCCATAAGACAAATGAGAAATAACACCTGTCTAAAAGCCATACCTTTGTCAGAAGCTGTAAGCCCTGCGGTCACCGCATCTACCATGAGCTTCATGAGATAAAGCGGCAATAACGGCAATACCCCTTGCACCACAAGGAGAACCCCGTTTGCTATTGTCCAGCCTTTCGCGCTTTGCCAGACAAAACTCAACGCCCGCCTGAGCTGCAATACGCGCTGTATTTTCAGTTTTACCGAGGCAGTCTGTTCTTGCATATCAGCGGCCTCCCTCAAGCATCTGCTCGATCTCTTGCCAGAAGGCGCCTGTTAAACTGATATGAAGTATGTGTGCGGGTACGACCCGGGCCAACGCACAAAGGTTATTGAACCGTTCCAGATGCAGGGCGCGGGTTTCTTCTTTACTCAGACCCTGTGCCATGAACATGGAGGCCTGTTTCACACACTCGACGAGCAGGCTGACCGCATGCCCGGTGCCTACGGATGCCACCCGATCTTCAACCGCATGGGATAAAAAGAATATACCCTTGAGAGGAACAGCGCTTTGCACGTCCCACGTGCCGCCCGGCCCCCCGTCCAGAAAACGGCTCCAGGTGGGCCAGGGGTGCGCCCGGTAGTTCCCTTGGGAATCCCGCACAACTAATGTTGTATCATCGCACAGCGAGTGCCACGGGGCCGGAAGCCTGTCGCTCGCTGTGGTCTTTCCCGTCCCGCCCGGCGCAGCCAGGATCACACCAGTCCCGTTTCGTTCCGCAAGGGCTCCGTGGATGAGGATTCCTCCCCGGGCCTGCGCTTCGCGGGCAATGATTAACGATAGCTGCATAAGCTGGATATACAGCCCATCGCTGTGATTGCATGGGCGCAGAACGCAAACGGCAAAACCTTCGTCATCAAATGGTAACGAAGCATGACAATCCGCCGCGGATGCGCGCAAGTCAACCGAAACAAGAAGTCGACGCACAATGCCGTGATGAGGATGTTCGATTGCCCCTGTAGAAGGACATAACTGCATTGCGCATCCCAGTTGTGAAACGATGGATACAGCCTCCTCGTCCCCGGCAGCAATTTCCCAACGGCTTCCATCAGCCCAAAAAAGGTTATGCTGTAATCGCTGCTTCAGTAGATGGTTCAATGTTTGCTGTCCTTAATTAAACTCAATAGTCCGGTTAGGTTCTAATCGGGCCGCTCTTGGAGGATTCTATCATCCACAAACAATCGAAATGGCCGTTGGATATACCATTGATGTTTCTGGTCATCGTATCGCCCAATGATACGCGGTCCCAGCAGAAGATGAAACTGATCCCGGCCCCGGGCATGGAAAACGATGACTCGGGGACGAAATGGAGCAGGCAATAATCTGGCGATCACAGCCCGGTGAGACAGGGCGTAATAAAGGGAATGCACCAGAGGAGACACGCTACGGTCAAGGACACCTCGCCAATGAAGCCAACGGCTTGTCAACCGGCCTTGTAATCCGCCCGCGATCTTCCGCCGCTTCTGACCACGCCACGCGGCCACCACCCGACCTTTAATATTCCCGAACGGTAAGAGAAAGGTATCCTCATGAGTGTTGTTGTCACCGAATGTGGATATACCTGCCGGGGTCACACGGATAATGCGATGTACGACCGGCTGATCATTTTTCGGCGGCAGGAAAAATACTACATCGCCAACGCGTAAGGGTCTGCGATCATAAGGCATGATCTCCATCATCTCCGATTCACGTAAAGTGGGATTCATGCTGGGACCGGCATAAGCGGCAAAGAACATTTTTTCGGGTCTATTCTTTTTAGCAGGCTCAAATTCTTTCGGGTGCATATTCACTAATCCCCTTACCGTGCTGCTTTTTCTCCCAAACGTGAGGATGGAAAGAGACCCGCCTCTTCCGCCTGCGCACAGAACCAGAACGGCGCCCACAGGCTTCCTGTGGTGTAATAGTTCTGAGCAACGCACGAGCCCAGGCAGCGCCCCTTCATCAGGCAATGACTGCATACCCCTTCCAGTCTCTCGGGCAATCCCTCCCGCAGTGTTTTCAAGATGGCGTTTTCTCGCCATACCACTTCCAGTATGTCCTTTCCTACCTCACCGAAGACCAGATCCGGCACCTGCTCTCCAATGCCGCACAAGGCATAGTGTCCGCTGGCGATTACACCCAGGATGCCCAAAATCCCGCAAACACCGCACCCATCCCCTCTGGCAATGCTATGGAGAGCTTTAAAAGCATGCGGGTAATGAAAGAAAATCTTCACCTTGGCCTTAGGCGCCAGTTCCTGTTCCACATGCCGCCCCAATGCGATGAGGTCGGCGATGTTCAGGGTCTCCTGATCTTTATGCAACTTTTCGCCTCGCGCTGTTGGTTGCACCACATTGAACTTAACCGAGGCCGCTCCCAGTTTTTCGGCTATGTGCACGATGGCATCCACCTGACCGGCATTACCGCGCATCACCGTGAAAATGATCTGCGGCCTGGTGCCGGTGGCTACAAGGTTGCTCACAGCTTGCTGGGCGGCTTCAAAAGACCCCGGTACACCGCGCACCCATTCGTGAGTCTCCGCATCCGCTCCGTCAATACTTACGGATACGAATCGGTCGGGAGATTTAGCGATCTCAGCAGCGATCTCCTGTGTGCACAGCAGGCCATTGGTCTCGATCGTCAGCTTCAACTCTTCACGCCGGACAATCTCCAGCAAACGCGTGAAGTGGGGATGCAACAATGGCTCGCCGCCTGTAAGTTTGACGCCGCTCATCCCCAGCGGCTTGGCTTCGCGAATCGCCGTCTCGAACAACTCCACTGGCAAGGTGGGATAATGGTTGCCTGTGGCGTCGAACCGGGGACCCATCCAGCAATGGCGGCAGGCAAGATTACATCCTTCGGTCAAATAGAAATACAACGTGTTGATCGCAGGTATTCCATTCTGTCCCTTCTTCTGTTTTTTCATACCGCCAGGCCCGCTCATGGAACTGTGCCCCCTTCTTCAAGAAATCGTCGTAAACAAGCATCCGGACTGGGATGGTCTACCTTGCCTGTAATGGTATAGGCCAGCCCCGGACAGTTACCCGTGCAATAGGGGACGTATGAACAACCGGCGCATAACTCAAACCAGGTCAACGGGATCGTATGTCGGTTGCGGAGTTTGTTCAGCGTTGGGCTGTGTTGCCAAATTTCCGCCAACGAATCCTGGTTGATTTGCCCCAGTTCGCTGTGGGCTAGCATGGAGCATGGAACAATTACGCCGTCGGCGCGCACGGCAATCTTACTGCTTGGACAGCCGCACGCAGTAAGGCGACCTCTATTGGGGAATGCTGGAGCATTCTGTGCCCGTGCCTCCTCCATCTGGCGCCAGACGAGCCCTTCAGCTAATGGACCGGCACTTGCCGAGATGCGGTCCGGGTATTTCTCCGCCAGGCACAGCAATTTTGCAATGGCCAACTGTCGCTCTGTAATGGTCAGCATAACATCATTCGCATTCAGGCGGCATGTGCCCAGGTACTCGGCGGAGTTGGTGCCAAAAGCAGGCAGGCCCAGTTCTTCCAGAAGGAAGTGAGCGATATTTTCCAGATCGTTAACATTATGATGATGAATGGTGACACGCACTGCCACATTAACCCGATGGCGCTGCAGGGTGCGAATGCCACGTATCGCATCGTCGAAAGAGCCTTTGCCGCGACAGGAATCATGTACCGCCGCACAGGAACCATCCACTGATACCTGTACATTCTCGCAACGACCGGTGTGGGCGATAAAAACCGCCATCTCGTCGTCAATCAGTGTACCGTTGGATAGGAGGGAGAAACGCATTCGATTACGGACAATACTTTCAAGAAGTACGGGCAGGTCTTTCCGGATAAACGGCTCTCCGCCTGCTAGAATTACATTCATTACACCGAGCAACCCCAGCTCATCGAAGAATTTAAGCCACTCGTCTGTAGCTAAATCCCGGTATTCTACCGCCGGGTTATTGAAGAAGTAGCAGTAGTGGCAGCGAAGGTTGCAGCGTGCGGTAATTTCAATGTCCAGAGTGCGGGGAGTGCGCATGACTCTTGATGCCGTTGGTTCTATCTTGTCCATCTTGAGTTCCTCAGGCATCCGTTATTTGCTCTCCAGTTCCAACCCCACAAAACCCTGTTCCGCCAGTGTGCTGACAAAGGTGGTAATCTCTTCGAGGGCGGCCTCTGGAACATCTTCAAAACTGATTTTGATCTCCGCGACAATATCCTTAAGGCTTCGCTTGCCGTCCATCCGTTTCCAGACCAATACACCGACAGGATTGGTTCCCACAGCATCGGCCGTATCGGGATTGAAGAGAATGGCCCAATCGTCGAATTCCTCCCTGAGCACAACGATGGGATTAGCAATCGGTCTATCCGTTTGATTCATAGTTAGTAACTCCCACTTTCGATCACACACGTTACCCTAACCGAAGATCCCATTACCGGACGGGTTGCGTCATTCCTAATTTACCGAGGATTACTAGTTGCCTGTTGTCCCGGTCCCGCAAGTAGTTCCGGCAGTTACCCCGGAACCGCAAGAAGTATTTGCGCCGAACCCGCTACCGCAAGAATCATCAGGATTTGACCCATTAGCGCAACTACCAGACCCCTTGGATATCTCCCCCAAGGGGACGAAGACCGACGTTTCGTACTTAGGCTTTGTCGTCTTCTCATTGTCCGACATAGTGAGATCCCCTTATTGCACTAGAGCGTCAGGCAAGCGGCAATGCACTCCGCTACTGCTGGTGGCGAACCGTTCGTTAACACGTTGGCCCAGCCGCGCAATCTGTTAACCAGGTGAAGTGCCGCCAGTGCAGGTAGGGCTTGCACTACCACCGTCCGAGCAAGTCGCCCCATTATTAGTAACGCCGGCCGTGCAAGCCGTCTGTGCTAAAGGACCAGCCGTGCAGGCATCTGTATCTCCACTTCCCGCTGTGCAGGCTCCCGCCCCTTTGGCCAGCCCACCTAAGGGTATGACGATGGGAGCTTCGTACTTAGGCTTTGTCCCCTCATCTTTCTTAGACATAGCAAAATCTCCTTCCCCTATGTTATCGTTACTTATGATAATGTTTCAGTTCCAGTGATTCGTCTTTTGCTTTGTTTATTCATACTGTAAATTGCGTTTTTGTAATATATCATAAGTTCTGTGGCATATAAATCAATTTTCATGATCGTGGTTTTTTTTAAAAGAGGATATTAAAGAATCTTTCTAATTAATTGTATTCTTATTCTAAGGTTTTGCAATTAATATTAAAGGATATCAGGATTGTTCGCTGAACATTACTGCTAAGTTAACACTTCCAACCCCTTACCACCGCAAGAGCGACCTCTAATCTTCCTTCTTCCAACCCTTCTTCCAACCCTTTAATTCCCTGTGGGGTGACATAATCATATGACATTAACGTATGATAATAACATCGACATAAAAGTTCTGTTTTAGTATTACTAATCACATTCGTTGGAAACCGATCTATTTAAGATGTAAATTATTTTTCTGAAAAATCGATTTATAAAAAAAGCCAAAACAAGAGGATGATGTTATGAAAAAAATTGTTCCAGCAAGGAGTTGAAACGATTCACCTTTTCACATTGTATGCCTTCTGAACCATTGGACGGATGGTTTCCAACAATTTTAACCAATATTTTCAATCATTAAATCATCGGTTGTTTTCGCGGTTTAATGCACGTTTTCATTCATGCAAATTATAAAACAAATTATAATGTTGTGAAAAAGTGAGGAGTTTGTTATTTTCCACAAAACATTATCAAATCAAACAGGCAAATATATGAAACATTTTGTTCTTGGCACAGCCGGTCATGTCGATCACGGAAAAACCGCGTTAATTAAAGCGCTTACCGGGGTAGACACCGATCGTTTGAAAGAGGAAAAAAAAAGGGGAATTACTATTGAGCTTGGTTTTGCTTCACTTGCTCTTCCTTCCGGTCAAACACTCGGCATTGTGGATGTTCCCGGACATGAAAAGTTCATCAAAAACATGGTGTCCGGCGCGGCGGGTATTGATTTAGTCATGATGGTCATAGCTGCAGACGAGGGTATCATGCCTCAGACGAAAGAACATTTACATATTTGCTCGCTTTTGGGAATCTCCAAAGGCCTCGTTGCCCTAACCAAAACAGATATGGTGGAAAAAGAATGGCTTGATCTAGTCCAATCGGAAATTACTGAATTTCTACAGGGGACTTTTTTAGAAGGCGCGCCTGTTGTGCCGGTATCAGCCGTTAAGCAAGAAGGACTTGCCGATCTGATAAAGGCAATTGATGCAACTGTAAGCAAGATCAATGAAAAAGCGGATGATGGAATTTTTCGTCTGCCTGTGGATCGCGTATTTACGATGAAAGGATTCGGCACAGTCGTTACCGGCACACTGGTTTCCGACTATATCAAAACCGGCGAAGAAGTTGAAATACTTCCGGGAGATATTGCCGCCCGTATCAGGGGCATCCAAGTGCATAACCAATCAGTGGAAGATGCCTGGGCCGGCCAACGCACGGCGATTAATCTTCAAGGTGTCGAAAAATCGATCATAGAACGGGGCAATGTGCTTGTGCGCCCTAAAACTGTCTGGCCATCACAAAGATTGGATGTTTTTGTAGAATTCCTCACCTCTAATTCTAAAAATTTAAAGAACAAGGCGCTCATCCGCCTGCATACGGGCACAAGCGAAATCATCGCTCGCATAACATTACTGGACAAAGATGAGCTTGCACCTGGACAAAAAGCCTTTGCTCAATTGGTTCTGGCCAATAAAGATGTGATTGTCTCCGGTGATCGTTTTGTTCTGCGCAGTTATTCGCCGATAACAACTATTGGCGGTGGTCAAATCATTGATCCCCTTCCCTCGAAACATAAAAGGCAAAACGAAAAAATTATTGCCGCTCTGAATATATTGCAGAGCGGATCGCTGGCGGAGAAAATTTCCGTAATCATGGAGAGAACAGGATTTTCCGGCATCAATCTGCGCGGGCTTAACTTTCGTCTTGGTGTGAACACAAAGAAAATACGCGAAGCGCTGGATGGTCTGCTTTCCGCTAAAAAAGCTATCCTTCTGGATAGTGAAGATACAACTGTCATCTCCGCTTACTTTTACAATCAGGTGGAAGAACTCATTGGCAAAAATCTTGCCGACTATCATCAGAAAAACCCTTTGCAGGTGGGCATTTCCAAAGAACAGCTCAAAGAAACTCTCGGTCGCGCCATATCGGTAAAACTATTTAATCTGGCGTTGCGCAGCCTGGGCAAAAAAGAAACTATTATCAGCGACAAAGACAATGTCCGCCTGTCAGGGCATCAGGTGGAACTGGCCGGTGATCTTGATTCTCTGCGTCACAGCATTGCCCGGATTTATAGTGAGGCGGGACTTACACCGCCTTCGCTCACCGATGTTGTCAACGATTTTAAGGATCAAAAAGCCAAAGCGCAAAGCATTATCAAACTTATGCTCAAAGACGGAGATTTAATTAAGATCAATGAAGAAATGTGTTTTTCGAGTGGCGCTTTGAGCAAATTGCGTGATGATTACAAGGCAATGCTGGTAAAAGACGGCAAGGCGACACCGGCGACATTCAAAGATCTAACCGGCCTTTCGCGCAAATACATTATCCCGCTGATGGAATATTTTGATGTAAACAAGCTGACCGTCCGAGTGGGCGATCATCGCATCCTAAGAGAAAAAATATGAGTAAGACGATAAAAAACAATTGCTTCCCCTTATGCATGTGGTA
The DNA here is from genome assembly GCA_002840505.1 of Deltaproteobacteria bacterium HGW-Deltaproteobacteria-2. Classification (NCBI taxonomy): domain Bacteria; class Deltaproteobacteria; species Deltaproteobacteria bacterium HGW-Deltaproteobacteria-2. The sequence continues at coordinate 276,441 of PHBC01000001.1, forward strand.
AAGGTATTAATGAAAATTTATTCTTAAGGAAGGGCAAACGACAATTTGAAGACTAAAGAAATTTATCTAAAAGACATCAAACAGGGCGATAAGGTAGCTTCCACCTTTTTGGCCACCGAAAAGAATATGGCTTTTTCTTTGAAAGGTTCTCCGTATTTGAATGTGCGACTAAAGGATAAAACCGGTGAACTCGATGGTAAGGTCTGGGATAATGCAATTGAATTAGATCAGCAATTTAAGAAAGGTGATGTAATTTATATTGAAGGGAAAGCTGCCAATTATAAAAACTCTATTCAAATATCTATTATTAAAATCAAAAAAACGGTATGGGAAGATGTCGAACCCACCGACTATTTACCCGCAGTTAAAACCAATGTTGCTGATATGTTTAATGAAATATTGGCCTACATTGAAAAAATTCAGACCAAACCGCTGCAAGATTTGTTGCAGTCTTTTTTGCACGATCAAGAAACAGCCGAGCTTTTTCAGCGAGCGCCTGCAGCAAAAGGCTTTCACCATATTTATTTAGGTGGACTTCTGGAACATACACTTTCGGTTGTACGCTTATTAGAGAGAGTATCAGAACATTACCCCACCCTCAACAAAGATATGGTTATTACCGGCGGCATTCTACATGATATAGGCAAAATATATGAATTTTCTTATGATTATACAATCGACTACAGCGATGAAGGAAGATTAATCGGTCATATTGTCATGGGCGTGGAAATGATCGATAAAAAAATTGCCGCTATTGATGACTTTCCCCGGCAATTAGCTTTGGAATTACGCCATATTATCTTAAGTCATCATGGAGAATTTGAATTCGGCTCTCCCAAACGTCCGAAAACTCTGGAAGCGCTGGTCGTTCACTATATCGACGATATGGATGCTAAATTCAATGCTTTTCAAACACTTATCGATGATTCCAATAATGCCGATTCCGACTGGACGAACTACAACCGTCTTTTGGACCGATTTATTTATAAAAGGAAATAAACCCTATTTAGACCTTTTAGGTTATATACGAATTTAAACTTGATTTTTTAAGCAAAAAAATACTATGAAACATATGTCACAAAAATGAAACTAAAGAGCAACTAAATGCTCTTTTTTGTTTAATTGTAGATTATCTACACAAGAAAAATCGTTCAAAAGAAAGGATGGAATTATGGCTTACAGGATGGATACTTTATGCGGGATTTTCCATAATCAGGCATTGCGTTATGGAGATCAGGTCGAACTTCTTCGGGCTAAGTTAGACAAAAATGGCGACCCGAGCAGTCAATGGCATTCGCGAACATGGAAAGAAACACGCGACGAAGCGATAGGTCTTGCCAAAGGGTTAATGGTTTTAGGATTGAAGAAAGGCGACAGGATAGTCATCTTTTCCGAAAGCAGACCAAGATGGATAATAGCCGATCAAGCTATTCAAGCCTGCGGCGCTATTGGCGTTCCCCTCTACCCCACCTTAACTGTGGAGGAACTGGGGTATATGACATCAGACAGCGGATCCAAAATTGTCATCGCCTCTTCTCAGGACAGAGGAGAAATGGCCCTCAAAGCAAAAGCGCATGGTGTCCCTATAGAAAAAATTATTACTATGTGTTCCTGGAATGGCACAAAACCGGAAGGTGTATATACTTTTGATGAAGTAATTGCTTTAGGTAAGGGAAAAATAAGCGATGAGGAAATAGAAAAAAAGATAAACAGTGTTGGTCCCGACGACGTTACCTCTATAATCTATACTTCAGGAACTACGGGAAAGCAGAAAGGCGCTATCCTTACACAGAAAAACTGGATTTCCAATCTTCATCAGTGTTCTAATTCCACTCTTCTGCGCCGTCAGCGGGATTTGGGAATCCATTTGACATTCCTTGTTCATCTGCCCATGTGTCACGTTTTTGGCAGGACAAGCGATTATCATGTAGGGGCTCTTCAACAAGGGGGCATTCTCGTTTTTGCCGAAAGCTTCGAAAAAATACCGAAAAATCTTCTGGAGATTAGGCCTAATGTAGTCATCAGCATTCCCCGATTGTGGGAAAAAATTTATGACACCACAAAATCCATCGTCTCCCGGCAAAACAAGACCACTCAATCCATCTTTAACTGGGCATTGAAGCTCGGCGGAAAATATTCCGATGCTATGGCAACCGCTACAAGAATGAATCAAATTGATTTGCTTCAATTCGCTCTGGCCAATGTTCTGGTTTTCAATAAGATTAAAAAGACGGCAGGCTTGGACCACGTAATTCTAGGTATATCGGGCGGCGGCAAACTTTCCAAAGATGTTTGCGTGTTTATCCGCTCATTGGGTATTCAGCTCAGCGAAGGCTACGGACTTACGGAAACATCGCCTGTCATTAACTTCAACGAACCGGAGTTCAAAGGTTACGACCCCAGCAAGGCTGGCTGGTTTGGCAACAAGATGATTGACTTGACGGTGGATTTGATGGTTACCAAACAAGCAAAGGGATTGTCGCCTTATACCAATCCAATCCGCTCACTGAGTCTTTCCCTAGCGTATAATACTGTTGCCCATAAACTGCAGATCAAGCCCGGTACCGTCGGGAGACCGGTTCTCTGGACAGAAGAAAAAATCGCCGAAGATGGTGAAATTCTTGTCAAGGGCCCTCAAGTCTTCAAAGGATACTGGAATTTGCCTGAAGCAACGGCCGAAGCATTTACTGAAGATGGATGGTTTAAAACCGGCGATATAGGTGAATTTGATAAGGAAGGATTTCTTCTGATTACAGACCGCAAAAAGGAACTATTTGTCACTTCAGGTGGCAAGAATATCGCTCCCCATCCCATTGAACTGGCCTTGACAGCCAAACCTTATATAGAACAGGTCTGTCTCCTCGGTGACGCCAGGAAATATGTCTGCGCTCTTATCGTTCCTGATTTCCCAGAACTCCACCGTTTTTCCAAACACAGCGGCATTCCGGCATGTTCGGATAAAGATCTTGTCGAAAGTGCACAGATAAAGGAATTGATCAAAAAACAAGTTGATGAAGTCAACGAAACATTGCCTCGTTACGAACAAATCAAGTACTATAAGGTGTTGGATAAACCCTTCAGCGTTGAGTCAGGCGAGCTGACACCGACTTTGAAACTGAAGCGCAGGATTGTTTTTGAAAAATTCAAAGACGACATTGAGAAAATGTACACTAACTAATAACAAAGAAAATACGTAGTAAAAGGAAAAGCGGCGCGCCTCATCTGAGGAGCGCCGCTTTGTTTTAAGGTTTTTACCATGTCCTCATTAAATACGAGATGTTCATTTACCCTTAAAATCCGGTTTCCTTTTTTCCATAAAAGCAATGAAGGCTTCCTTCAAATCTTGCGTTGTTAATAAGAACATATTCTTTTGTACAGCCAAAGCCATGCCTTCGCTCACGCTTGTATAACGGCTAAAGTTAAGAACCTCTTTAGTGCATTGTATGGCAAGAGGAGCGTTTGCAGCTATTTCATTTGCCAATTGCTGCGCGGCTGCCATAAGCGCATCTTTATCCGCATAAACATCACTGACCAGTCCCATTTTTTCGGCTTTTCGCGCGGGATAATTACCAGCCGTATAGGCCATCTCTCTGGCAAAGCCTTGGCCGATTATCAGTGGAAGCCTCTGCAGCACACCCATGTCAGCAACTAATCCGATGTTTGCTTCTTTTAAACTGAAAATTGCATCTTCGCTGCATATACGTATATCGCAGGCAGCTATCATATCAAGCCCTCCACCGATGCATTTACCATGCACAGCAGCAATAACCGGCTTTGGACATTCCTCAATCGCGTTGCAGCAATCAAACAATGGCTGGATTCTCTTGATGGCGTTGAAAATGCCCTTTGCCGAGTCACCAAAGCTTGAAGCAGCATCTTTCAAGTCAAGACCGGCGCAAAAAATTCTGGCCTTGCTTTGCAGTATAGCTACCCTTACCTCGTCCATAGCTCCCAGTTTTTTAAAAACATCAGTAATCTCCAGAGCTAATTCCAAACTTAAAGCATTCAGGCTTTCCATTCTGGCCAAAGTTACTGTCGCGACATAATCCTTAATATCCAGTTCAATAAATTTATAAGTCATATATTTCTCCTCATGATTTTTTGTAGAGAGAATTTTTAGTGATGTATTGACGGACTTTATCCGTTGTAAGATATTTTATTGATCTTCCCTGTTGAGCCATCTCTCTCATTCGTGATGATGAAATATCCAGAAAACTAACATGACGGAAATATATGGCGTGTCCCGTCGGGCCCTTAAATCCATCAATTTTTTTATCGTAGGCAAACTTCGCGGCAAATTCTTTCGGCAGAATTTCGTCCAATCTCATATCGTCATAACCGGGACGGGTCATCACGGCAAAATTGCACAAAAGCAGCAATCTTTCCCAATCCTTCCATGTTGTCACCGCCTGAAAAGCATCCTGGCCCACAATGAAGAATAGCTCCAGGTCCTCCATGTACTTACTGAGAATGTATTCAACTGTTTCCACGGAATAAGATTTGCCGGCACGTAATTTCTCGACTTCAGAAAAAGAAAAATTAACATTATCTTCAATCGCCAGGCGAATCATTTGTTCACGGTGATTAAAAGAAGTTATTTCCCCCTCCAGTTTATGCGGCGGCCTGGATGAAGGCACGAAAATAATGCGGTTCAAATTAAAAATTTCCAGCATTTCCTCCGCGCCGCGCAAATGACCGAAATGAATCGGATCGAATGTTCCGCCTAAAAGTCCCCATCTCATGTTCTCACCTGTCCGTTACCATAAATTATAAATTTTGATGTAGTTAATTCCTCCAGCCCCATTGGACCGAAAGCATGAAGCTTTGTCGTGGAGATGCCGATTTCGGCACCAAGACCCAGTTCAAAGCCATCACTGAAACGAGTCGAAGCATTAACCAGCACAGTCGAAGAATTAACCTCATTTAAAAATCGCTGAGAATTAGCATAATCATTGGTAATGATTGATTCCGTATGTAAGGAACCGTACTTTTCGATATGAGCGACGGCTTCATCAAAATCTTCGACTACTTTAATGGCCAGTATCAAATCGAGATATTCTTCGTACCAATCAGCCTCTCCGGCTTTTTCAATATTCTTCAGAATTAACTTTGTTTTTGCGCATCCCCTCAAAACAACACCGGCCTTTTTTAATTTATTTGCTGCCAGTGGTAAAAATTTACCTGCTATATCCTTATGCACCAACAGGGTTTCCATAGCATTGCATACTCCCGGACGCTGAGTTTTAGCGTTCAGACAAATACTGATAGCCATGTCAATATCCGCCTGCGCGTCTACAAAAATATGGCAGACGCCTTTATAGTGTTTGATCACAGGTATTCTGGATTGAGCAACTACGGCGCGAATCAATTCTTCTCCGCCACGGGGTATGATTAAATCAATATACTCATCCAATTGCAGCATTTCCGTTACAGCTTCACGATCGGTAAACGGAATTACCTGAATCGCGTTTGCGGGTATTGATGTTTCCTGCAATACTCGCTGCAGAACGGAAGCAATCGCCAGATTGGATTTTATTGATTCGGAACCACCCCGCAAAATCACCGCATTACCGGACTTGATGCACAAAGCGGCAGCATCAACGGTAACGTTAGGACGCGACTCATAAATAATACCGATGACTCCCAGAGGGATGCGCATTTTACCGACCAGGAGCCCGTTGGGTCTGCGCCACATGGAAGTAACCTTGCCGACGGGATCGGGCAGTGCAGCCACTTCTCTTAATCCTTGGGCCATCTGTTCAATTGTAGCCTGTTTCAGCGTCAGACGTTCCAACATGGCGCGGGGAATGCCGGATTTCTTGGCTTTGGCCACATCCTTTAAATTCTCTTCCAGAATAAATTTAGCGTTAAGTTCCAGTTCCTCCGCCATGCGCAAAAGGACTTTATTTTTTTCCATCTCTGTTACACGGGAAAGTTTTCGCGAAGCCGACGCCGCGTCCCTGGCAATTTGTTGTACAGAACTTTTTATATCCACAATACAATCCTTAAAAATAAACTTGCATTTTCTCCTATATTATTGATAAAAACTCCCGCCTAAACAGATAGCAAAAACGCTGAATAACTTGATTGTTTTTAGCTTTTAACAATAAGAATTACTGATGTCAATCTACAAAACAAAAGTTTACGTGTCAAGGCCTTTGCCCAACAGAAATTATGAGCCGAATACGAATTAAAGCCGGTAAAAATATTTACCAAATAATTAAAGACGGCGGATTTAACTTTGATTCTGTATCAACTTATTTCGGACCGGCGGTGGGGCCAAGGTGGCTTATTGCCAGTGGATTCGATTTGACTCTTCTGAAGGGTGGCTTTTTAGGACGTTCAAAACCAGCTCAACTGGTAGGTGCCTCTGCGGGTGCTTTTCGTTTTGCCGCCTGGCTGCAACCCCAAGCCATCGAATCCTATCAAAAACTTCTGGAAGCCTACATAAACGTAACGTATAAAAAACAAGATACGCCGTCAACATCACTGGGTGAAATTACCAATATTGTTAACGTCTATCTGGAAGATGACGCCCTGCCTTTCGCTCTGGCTAACAAAAAATACCGTCTGGTTATAATTACCGCGCGGGCGCGCGGCCTTGTCGCTTATAAAAATACCGGGTTACAAAAACTGGGATTGGCAGCCTGTTTTGTATTCAACTATTTCAACCGGGAAAACATTTATAAGTTTGCGGAAAGAGTTGTTTTTTATAACGCTTCCAAACCGCCGGCATTTTGCCTTAGATCGCGATTCCGCGGAACTTATGTACAGCTAAACGAGGTTAATTTTAAATACGCCGTTCTGGCTTCAGGCGCTATTCCTCTGGTTATTGAAGGTGTGCGTGATATTTACGGCGCGCCTCGCGGTGTCTATCGCGACGGAGGCCTCATTGATTATCATCTGACGCACCAGTTTGCCGCCAAAGAGAATGAAATTGTGCTTTTCTTTCATCATCAGGAACGGATTATTCCGGGTTGGCTTGATAAAAATATTACCCGGCGTGTGCCGGAACCTTATAAGTTAAACAATGTTTTGATGGTTTTCCCTGCGCAGAGCTTTATCGAAAGTCTTCCAGACGGAAAAGTTCCCGACCGCACCGATCTGCTTACCTTCATTAACGATCAGGAAACAAGAATTAAAAACTGGCGCAAAGCCGTTGAGTTATCCGCGCCGCTGGGCGAAGAATTTCTGGAACTGGTGGAAAGCGGGAAGATTAAAGACATAGTAGAAAAGATTTAAGTAATTAAGATTTAAGAAAAAAGGATTGCGCGAAGCGCTTCAATCATACTTAACCCTTAAACCTTAAATCTTAATACTTTTTGGTTTAATTATGATCATTCAATCCCTACTGGATATCTACAAATCCTGCACGCTTTGCCCGCGCGCCTGCCGTGTTGACCGGACAAAAGGTGAGTTAGGCTATTGCCGTCTGCCTGCCGATATAGTCATGGATTGCGCGCTGGCTCATCACGGCGAGGAGCCCCCTCTTTCCGGAACACGCGGCGCCGGCACAATTTTTCTTTCATCATGCAACCTGGGTTGCATCTATTGCCAGAACTATCAGATTTCCCACAGCGCGCAGGGACGCCATCTGACGGTGTTAGAGCTGGCTAAGGTTATGCTGGATCTTCAAAAAAGTGGATGTCACAATGTCGAACCGGTCACACCGACACATCAGGTTCCGCTGATTATGGAGGCACTATGCATGGCGCGAATGCAGGGGCTTACGGTACCGTTTGTTTACAATTGCGGCGGCTATGAAAATCCGGAAGTTATTCGCTTGCTCGACGGCATGGTGGATATTTATCTGCCGGACTTTAAATACGGTCTGGAAGATGATAGCATCATTTTTTCTTCTGCACCGGAATATCCCCGTTTCGCTTTGGATTCCATCAAAGAAATGGTGAAACAAGTCGGGGACGGTCTGGAGTTGAAAAACGGCGTGGCTCAAAAAGGACTGATTATTCGCCATTTGGTTTTACCCGGTAGAATAGAAAATTCCAAAGAAGTCTTAAGACTGATCAAAAAAGAAATATCAACGTCGGTTCAACTTAGCCTCATGGCCCAATACACGCCTATTGTCAAAGTACGTCATCATCCGATTTTAGGACGCAGAATTACAAAAAGCGAATACGACCAAGTTTTGGATTATGCTTACAAGCTGGGGTTCAATAACTTATTTATTCAGGCAGTCAACGATTATGAACTGACACCCAATTTTGACCAAAAAAATCCCTTTGATTAATTGATACCAATTCGCATTCATTCGTCTACCTTTGTTGGCCGCGTCGTCGGCTTCCTCAACGTATTGTACTATACGACTGCGTCGCCTCTTCCTCGCCGCCTCGGTATACTTTTGACTGCAAATTAGTATAATTTCTGTTTGAGTGGATATCGAAAAAATCAGCCGGAACATTAGCGATCGACTGGCTTGATTTTGTAGACAACCTATCTTCTCATGCCCTTTGAAAAATGAATTCTAGGTATTTTAATCAATTTACCATCTTTTTCCAAACTTCCGATATCAAGTGTAAAGTTTTCCTCGACCGACGGTGGTGGTGGCTGGACATTAAAATACAAGATGAAGCAGTCACCTCTCTTCCCTTTGTAAGGGGGATCTTTCAGGGGTGCACGTTCCTTCAGGTTATTATATGACTCAAACGTTGCAAGACTATAAATCGTGTAGCGACAAGGAAAATCTTTTGACGAGACAGTCTTCCCATTTGGCAAGGTAAGAATATTGGCGGACGGTGTATATATGTATGTTGACTTTTCTGACGTCTCAAATGCTACCTTAATTGTAAAGATGTTGTCTCTAACATAGTCGTTTTGGGCTTCTACTCTAACAGTAACGTCCTTGCCCACTAAAAAATCAACTATTTTGGCACAACCTTCATATCCGCATTTCTCTTCAATATGCCAGTCAGGATTTGGTTCTATTTTTGCAACACTTGTAGGCCTTGCAAAATGGAAGCAGCCGCTTAGAGAGCAAAGAAAGATTACAACGCCGATTATGGACCCAATACATTTCATGTTCTATTTCCTTTTATCTAACATTTAATATACCAAGTTGGTGTTTTACGAACTTTTGTGCAATTTTATTTCATTTTATAACAAATAAAAAGAGAAAATTATGAATAATGGGCTGTAAAAAAAACTCAATAGGGGCTGTTCAAAAATGTTCAGATGCAAGGCGCGCAAAAACTGAACCGCGAGGCGTATATAAACATACGTTGAGCGGTGCGGTTTGCAGCGCAACGCCGCAGATGGGCGTTTTTGAACAGTCCCTCAGGGCATTTCAAAAACTTGGATTCCCGCCGGCGGCTTGAACTGGAACATTTTTTGCGCCACTCCAGTATTGATGGAAATATTGGAAAATTTCAGCGTGGTAGAATTGCCCATAACGTCATCGAAACTTACCTGTAAAATATAAAAATTGTTTTTGTCAACGACAAGCTTAACTGAATTGCAGGCAGCCGTCTTTTCCCTGGGAATCAACATAAGTAAATAATTGCCGTCTTTATCCTGAGCTTTTGTTTCGGCATGTTTTATTAAAAAATCATCCTGTATTTTCCCCGCTCCGGCAAAAAAGTTTATTAAAAACTTCGACTGGAAAATACTTTCCGACTTCTGCTTATAAGCAACCTTTTCCTTGGCAAGGTAGAGCCACGCGGTTTTACTGTTAATCACCAGTTTTTTACCTTTGGGGTTGTAGTATTCCCAGAGCATATTCTTCGGATTCTTAAAATAAACGCGGCCTTCTTCCCTTTGAGTTTTCTTGACTGATGTTAATGTTGCTTCCTGAATGAAATTAGCCTTCAGGTCTTTCGTTTCCTCATAAGTGCTCTGAAGCTTTTGGGCAATATCGCCAACTGCATGAAGTTCTTCGGAAAAAACACAACAAGGCAAAGCCAACAGCGATAGAATAAGGCCAAGAACAATCTTTGTTGCCGTAAATAGCTTATTTGTATTGAAAATAAAATTTATCATTTTTTTATAAAAAAATGGCCATTGATGGCACACTTTTTCCTGTGAAGTTTATATCTGTCTTTATCCATGCCTCTTAAGTGACGATGATATAAGGCCATATTGATAAGTTATTGATTATATTGAATGTTTTAATTGCCTAAACCTTGTGCAATTTGGTGTAAAATCGTAACAATTACACACTTAGAGACATTATCAACAAAGTTATCAACAACCATTTCCACAGTGTTGTGGAATACAAACCCAAGTGCCTGTATCAAAGAAGAAAAATAAAAATTTTACTTCCTGGAAGTCTTTTTCCCGTCTAATATTTTGACGCGCCAGCCGAATGGATCATTCTTCAATCCATACTGAATTTGCAGGATTTCATTATATAATTTCTCCGCCAGCGCTCCGGTCTTGCCGCCGTTAATTGAATATTCCTTTCCGCGGAAGTGAATATGTCCTACCGGCGAAACTATTGCCGCCGTTCCGGATGCAAAAGCTTCTTTTAATGAACCGTTTTTAGAAGCAGCAATAACTTCGTCAATGGATATAGGTCTTTCCACAACCTTGGTTTTTAGATGTTTTGCCAAAGTTATCACTGAATTACGCGTCACACCCGGTAAAATCGATCCGGCTAAAGGAGGCGTGACTAATTCATTGCCAATGACAAAAAAGATATTGCTTGTTCCGACTTCTTCCACATATTTCTTTTCGACGGAATCAAGCCAGAGAACCTGCGTGTATCCCATATTAGTGGCTATCCTGCTGGCATAAAGGCTGGCGGCATAATTACCGGCTGCCTTTATGTGACCGATCCCTCCGCGCACCGCGCGAACATATTCCTCCGATACATACATTTTTGTCGGAGAAAATCCCTGAGGATAATAAGCACCCACAGAACCTACCACTATAAAAAAGAGATATTCACTAGCCGGATGCACACCCAGTGCCGCTTCAGTGGCAATCATCGTCGGACGTATATATAAAGATGTTCCTTCACCACGGGGTATCCATTCCTTTTCCAGAATAACAAGCTTCTTGATAGCTTCCAGAAAAATTTTCTCATCCATCTTTGGCATGCAGAGTCTTTCTGCGGAAACATTCATTCTTTTAATGTTTTCCATAGGACGGAAAAGATAAATTTCGTCTTTTGGACCGCGATAGGCCTTGAGACCTTCAAATATCTCCTGACCGTAATGCAAACACATAGCCGTTGGATCCAACTGTAATTTACGGTATGGCTCAATTACCGGATCATACCACCCTTTGCCTTCTTTATATTTCATATTGAAAAAGTGGTCCGTAACCACCTTGCCAAAACCAAGCTTGGACTCATCACGTGGTTTAGCTTTTCTTTCTTTAGTTGGTGTTTTTCTTATTTTAATTTCCATAAATGCCTCTCTCACCAGGCTGTAGCCTCAGATATATTCTTCTACTATCCGCAAATCGGTCTGGTATTAAAATTTTTCTTTGACATAGCACTAAATTAAACTTCTATCAAGACTTCGGTACTGAATTGCTTCGGCAACATGAGCAGGTTGAATATTCTTTTTGTTTTCCATATCGGCGATAGTACGGGACACTTTTAAGATACGGTTTACTGCCCGGGCGCTCAACCCCAGTTTTTCAATAGCCATTTCAATAAGCTTATGAGCTTCCTCATCTATCTGGCAGAAATTACGAATCTGCTTTTCAGTCATTCGGGCGTTACAAAAAATACCATTGGAGCCAAAACGTTTTTTCTGTAAATCCCGTGCTTTATTCACCCGTTCCTTAATTGTCTCGGAAATTTCACCGACTTCTTTATCGGACAAAGCCCGGTATTTAACTGAGGGGACTTCAATGTGTAAATCTATCCTATCCAATAGTGGTCCGGATATTTTAGACTGATACTGACGAATCTGTTGCGGGGTGCAGCGACAAGTATGTACGCGATCGCCGAAATAGCCGCAGGGACAAGGATTCATCGCCGCTACCAGCATGAATTTCGCGGGAAAAGAAGCGGTTACTGAAGAACGAGTGATTGTTATTGTGCCATCCTCCAAAGGTTGTCTCAGAGCTTCCAGAGCGTTTTTTTTGAACTCAGGAAGTTCGTCCAGAAAAAGGACGCCCAAATGGGCAAGGCTTATTTCTCCGGGGCGCGGTGTCTGGCCACCTCCAACCAGACCGGCATCGGATATCGTATGATGCGGTGAACGAAAGGGACGCACTGCCATTAACGTTTCTTCCTTATTAAGGAAACCGGCAATAGAAAATACTTTGGTCACTTCAATTGCTTCATCAAAGGAAAGATCCGGTAAAATCGTCGGCATCCTTTTTGCCAGCATACTTTTTCCTGAGCCGGGCGGTCCGATCATCAAAACGTTATGTCCGCCGGCTGCCGCTATTTCCAGAGCTCTTTTGGCCTGCTTCTGCCCTTTTATTTCGTTAAAATCCAAATCATATCTACTTGTTCTTTGAAAAATTTTACTTATGTCCAGATCAAGCGGTTCAATGTTCTTTCTGCCTTCCAGAAATTCCACAACATCCGGTAATGTTTTTACCGGGATTACCTTAATCTCTTCCACCATGGCCGCTTCCGCTGCGTTTTCTTCAGGAACAAAGACAGACTTAATGCCTATTTCCTTCGCCTTGAAAGTAGCCGGCAAAACGCCGTTTACTCTTTTTATACTTCCATCAAGAGATAGTTCCCCGATAAAAAAACAATCCTTTAAATTATCTTCTTTAATTAATTCTTCTGCGGCCAGAATGCCCACAGCGATGGGAAGATCAAAACCGGTGCCCTCTTTTTTAATGTCGGCAGGCGCCAAATTAATGGTTACATGACTGCGGGGGAAACGATAGCCGGAATTTTTTATAGCGGCTTTGATTCTGTCCCTGCTTTCTTTAACTGAAGCATCCGGCAAACCTACCGTAGCAAACTGAGGCAGCCCCTGAGATGTATCAACTTCCACGAACACAGGGTATGATTCCATGCCAATAACGCTCATACTTATTACTTTAACGAACATCAGGACCTCTGCAACAACAATTTTTTAATACCATTTTAATTGGAAGCTGCCGCCTGCAAGGTAGTAATTACAAGCGAATTGGCGTAAAACACTATCTAATCGGAATCTCAATATCAAGATATTTTCTTGCTTTTCCCAATTCTAAATCAAAGCGCTATTTTTGTTGGTCCCGATTCATCGGGATTGTCGGCTTCCTCAACGTATAACCTAAAGGTCCCACGTGTATAATACGCCTCAGAGTTTACCCGGCGCATGCCGGGCATTAAGCCTAGCCCCGCTGAAGCGGGACAGTTCAACTAATGAATTCCAGTTTACTTTGTTCCTGCAATTCGAGTTTCACTGCCGCCTCAATATCATCTTTGATCGGGAGCGCATCCCCTTTAGGGGGCGCATAATAAATAGAAACTTTCATTGCCGAGAATTTTCGCCAGCATGGCGAAAACTTCCTTTAAAAATGGGATTGCTTCTATTTCTCGTTGTACCAGCATTTAGGCAAAGGAAGAGAGGGCTTGTCTTTCGTATTATCAATGTCTAAAGGGTGCGGGAAAATTTTAGCAAATGATGAACTACTGATGCGATCATTGCGCAAGAAGGTAAGTTCAGTCACCATAGGAAGCTCTATATCTTCGAATTTTACAGAATCGGAACAATTATTGGGATGGTTGTGTACACATGTATGCGTCTGTAATAGTCTTTCAAATACCAGCGATGCCATATTAAAAAATGGTTTACTCCAAAGTTCGTTTAGAGAATGAAATTCAACCACAATAATCCTGAAACGTTTCAACAGATCATCAGAAGCGATTAATAATACCTCATATTCAGAACCTTCAATATCCATTTGCAACAATAAATCACCTTGCGAATCAGGCCATGATGATTTTACCCAATCGTCAATATTCATAAAATTATCGTTGGTTTTTATACCGATATGCTTTTTTGTAAACACAAAAAGCTCGTGAGACAGGCTTGGTTGATCTAAAGATCCATCTGCTAAAAAAACCTTCATTCCTCTGTTCGCACAATCTTTTTCAAATACGGAATCAAAACCCACACCGGGTGAAAAACATGCTTCAATTCCCGCAAGGTCATCCGGGACAAGATAACCTCCATCACCTATTGCCCCTAAACGAATCAATTCTTTGTCGCAGGATACAGGCTGCAATTTGTTCAATAATGATTGTAGCTTGTCTTTTTTTGTCAATCCACGGTAATGTAGACTCATTGCCACAAATAAACTAAGTGCAGGTTCATTTATAAATTTTTTCATTATTGATGCTCAGTTCATATTTATTGTTTAAATTAACATACGATTTTTCCAATTAAAATTTCTTTTAAAAGACTAACTAATCGAAATATTTATATCAAGACTTTTCTCAAAAAATGGGCATTTGGTTAATGAGAATTTTAGAAAAAACAAGATTATGCACTTCTCTTTTTATTCAAAGTTTCTAGTGTTAAGAATTGATACTTTGAGATTATGGGTCACTTTCCAAATACTCAAGCAGTAAACGGTTCAAGCGCTCCGGTACATCAAGTGGAATCCAGTGGCTCGCGCCGTCGATCATCTCGTATCTCCACGGACCATCAACATAGGCGGCACTTTTCAACATTTGCCCCTTGGACAAAAATATATCACCGCTGCTCCAAATACCGAAGACCGGAACTTTTACATGCGGGAAATCGTCAAAAAGTAGACGTGAAAAATTTGCGCGGTACCAGTTCAGGCCTGCCGTTAGGCGGCCTTTCCTGGAAAGATCGCTGATCCAGTTATTTGTTTCTGTATGGTTTCCCGTAAGCTTTCGCAAAAGGAACCAGTCTATGGCACTGACCCCCAATTCCGAAAGAAAGGGAATTTGAAATAAAACTGCATACCAGGATCGTAATTTTTGTATAAAATCAGATCGGTAGGCCAGCGGATGGCCGACAGATATGGCAACGTAGCACTCTACGCGTTGTGGATGTTTGATAGCCAGTATCCATCCGACAATGGCTCCCCAATCATGACCCACCACTAAAGCCCGATTAATGCCGAGCTGATCCATTAGAGCCGTCACGTCACCGACTATGGTCTCGAGGGTATAATTTTCTTTGCCTTCCGGAGCGTCGGAATCACCGAATCCCCGAAGATCCGGAACAATCACTTGAAAACCACGGCTTGTCAAGAATTTGATCTGATCACGCCAGATACGGGCCGAATCCGGAAAGCCGTGCAGAAGAATAACCGGCCGCCCCTTCCCCTCTATAACAACATTCAGATTAATATTATTGACTGTTATTTTCTGACCTTTAAGGCTCATTCAATTCTCACCATTTCCTCATAAAAACTTGTAAACATCACTATTATTTTATTTTCTGCAAACCGCGATTCCGTGGATTTTAAACGGTTCGTAAACTAGTCGGATTTCTCCCGCCGTAAACCCACCATGAATGAGCAGGTCAGCGAATTCTTCTTCGCTGCGATAGATCATGGGCCAAATAAGCACCCAATCAAGAAATATCTTTTCCCTGTTTTTTCTAATGTTACAAGTGATAAAAATTCCACCTTCCGGAAGCTGCATTTTGATTCGATCAATTAAAGTTATCGCCTGGCTGCGAGAACGGTAATCCAGAAAGCCCACCATTTCAATGATATGGGGTTGGAAAACACTGGCAGCATTTTCTATGACTTTGATCGTGTCATGAACATAAGAAAAGTGAGCATCAAAGCCAGCTTCTCTGACCAGTTTTTTCGCTTCGTTGATGGCGCTGGCATCGGCATCAAGTAGGAGGACTTTGATATTGAGATGCGGACATCTTTTCATGGCCTCAATTACTTCCTGGGCAGCGCCGGAAGCAATTGAAAGGAGTCTAATTTCTTTGTCTGCAGGAAATTCGGAAAAGGCAGCAACCAGAAGGTCAATAACAACTTTAAATCTGTTGGTCACGGCCTGGCGGTTTTCAAATTTACCGATCCAATGACGCGTTATCCATCCTTCAAAATTCCCTTTTAATTGCGGCTTTATTTTCTCGTGATAGTTGTAAAACAAATCAAGCGAGCGCCAGCCAGCCGCCCCGTATTTTGCCTGGCGATTGAATTTACTCAAACGGTCAAAGGCGAAACTCGAAATATGATTACGATCCCGTCCCATATTCCAGAGGATCTTATTAAGAGAACCGCCGCCATTGGCTGCTTTCCTGTACAAAGCCTGAGCAAGATTAGTTGCCATAGCAACCATGCTGGTGACCCATACACCGCCAACATAGCAAATGTTTCGGCGGTCATATTCTCCGCCGAAGTCATCAGGGTCAAATATATATACGGGCAATTCACCTTTTACTGTTTTTATTCTGTAATGTTTTATTACTTTTGTCCCCGCTTCACTCATATTTAATATTATGCCATACACCAGGAATTATCACACAACATATCCCTTCCTGAAATTATGAATCTGAACAAGTTCTGTTCTTCCCATTTTTTTTCCCCTGGTACATAAGATGATCAACCCTGTTAACGAAAGCCTTTACGTCCTCCTGTTTCTTGTATTGCGCAACTCCTATGCTCACTGTTAGATAAACTTGTTTATTGGGCATCGGAGAAAAATTCTCTTTTTTCAATTCTTCTCTTATTCTTTCCGCGGTAACAACGCCTTCCTCGCTTGTTGTCATAGGCAAAATAATTGTAAATTCCTCGCCACCATAACGATAGGCGGAATCTTCCTTGCGCAGGCATCTTTTTATAACCTGACCGAGTCGTAATAAGACCTGATCTCCCTCAATATGACCATAAGTATCATTGAAAGCCTTAAAATCGTCGAGATCAAGAAGGAGAAGAGTTAATGAATATTCACGCCTTTCCAGTCGATCGATCTCTCTTTTAAGCTGATGGTAAAAATATCTGGAATTGTAAAGCTGGGTAAGGTCATCGATAATACTTAACTCGCGGTACCTTTTTTCACTATCTTTTAACTTCTTCTCCACCAATTTGCGGTCCGTGATATCGCGAACAATAGCCTGAAGGTAGTATTTGCCCATATTGCTAAAGGCGTTCAGGCTGACATCTGCGTCAAATAGAGTTCCATCGTAACGCCGGTGTTTCCACTCAAAGTACTGCGTCTGACCTCTAAGCGCCGCCTGGATCTTCTCCCGGGCTTTCTCTATGGATCTTCTTCCATCAAGCTGAAATTCCGGGGAAAAAAGATAAGGATGCTGCCCGACGATCTGTTCCCTGCTGCAACGAAACATTTCCAAGGCCTTGAAGTTGCAATGAATAAAAATATCCTGATCCATTAAAAAAACAGCATCGTTGGCCGTCTCGAAAAGAGTCCGGAATTTGGATTCGCTCTCCTGCAAAGCTTCCTCCGCCCGCTTGCGGTCGGTAATATCCTGATATATAATTTGGAATTGTTTTTCACCATTCCAAAGTATCTCTTTGCGAAAGACCTGGAGATTACGGACTTCACCATTTTTTCTGATGATATCTATTGTATATTCGAACGGAACATCGACACCTCGTTTTATTTTCTCATTTCTGATCTTGAATTCTGAATAGCTTTTTTTTGTATAGCGTTTCTCTACGGGGATCATTTCCAATTCTTCAATGCTATCATAGCCATAGAAATCCAAAATAGCCCGATTGGCATACAAGGTTTCCTCTTCTTTGGTCACGATGCGCACACCCAGCGAAGACTCATTTATAGACCGGCGAAAATTATCTTCGCTCAACCTTAATGCTTCCACCGCCTGTATGTGGCTGGCGATTTCCTGCTCAAGCGCCTGATTAATAATCTGATAATCAGCAGTTCGTCTTTTCACTCGCTCTTCCAACTCCTGATTCACCTTATTAACCTTCTCCCGCTCAATCTCCAATTGCTGCGTCAGAAAAAAATCATGTCGAGCATAGAATTCGATGAAATAACTGGCCAGCATTCCAAGGGCGTTTGCGCTGATTAAAAAAAAGTTATTATTGATCAGAATATCAAAGGGCACAGGATTTATCCAGATAACCACGACTTCATACAATATAACCAGCACCCATCCAGCCAATGCAGCCCAAAGAAAACGAAGACGGATAAACATGTAGCCCCACATAAAAACAAGCATAAGGCCGGCATAATAGTAATAACTGACTGGCGGCGGTGCAATAGCGATCATACAAATAATGCCCCCGCCAGCCACAATTAGGATGCTGGCCAGTATCGGCTGCATATACCGTTCAAAAAAATCTGAAAACGATATCAATAAAACCACTAACAGCAGAGGACAAACGACAACAAAACGAATAAACCATATTGTAGTTTTTTGTTGAGGCATAAGGAGCGCATCGAGGATACCAAAAGTCGCGTAAAGCAGCGATCCCAATACCAGAAAGGTGCGGATTTGTGTAAGTGATAGACGATAGTAATTATTCTGGAACAGTGCTTCAAGATTTGAATATTTACCGGAAAATTTCAGCGTCAGCAGATGCAATTTCATAATGTGCCAGATAATTTATGACTAATTAGGCTATTTTTTTAAGTCGAAAAAAGCTATTTCTTTTAATACTATTGATTTTGTTCTCTTATGTAACCATCATAATTCTTAGCAATGTTATATTTTTTCAACTATCTATCTATTCATTAGCTCCTGATACTAAGAAAATTGAGCACAATAATTATTTTACTTCTTTATTATTATATACATATCATCATAACCGGGAAATAACAACCTTCATTACAAGATTAAATTATTAGTTCTTACGAATGTTTATACTTACGAACTACGATAAAAATAAAGCCCGAACAAATATACTAAAACCGGATGAATTTAAAAAATATTTAAAAAAATAGTTACGTTTCTTGACTCATTAATTGGCCTATGTTAAAGGTCAACAAAATCGAGTGGAACTATTCCGCAAATAGTACATTCAGCTCTGTTTGCTAATGCGACTTCGCACGATTAAAGTCAAATTCATTCATCTGTTGAAGTCGTGAATTTCAAAGTCGCTGATTTGATTCAACAACAAATTCTTAGAGTCAATAAATGCCATGAAAAAATTGTCCCATGTGAATGATGAAGGCCACGTCCAAATGGTAGATGTTACAGCAAAGGCTCAGACTTTCCGCAAGGCGAAAGCCCGGGGGATTGTCAAAATGGATCCTCAAACTTTAAAATTAATAGAAAAAGGTAAAATTGCCAAAGGGAATGTTTTGACAACGGCAAAAATTGCAGGCATTATGGCTGCAAAGAAAACGGGAGAACTCATTCCCCTCTGCCATCCGCTGCAATTAACGGGAATTGACGTCGATCTGAATATCGATCATAAAAACTCGCAAATTGTAATAGAAGCTCAGGTGCAAATAGCAGGGAAAACAGGTGTGGAAATGGAAGCGCTAACAGCCGTGAGCATTGCCGCTTTAACTATTTACGATATGTGTAAGGCTGTAAATAAGAAAATAGTTATCGGAGAAATCATGCTTTTAGAAAAAAGTGGCGGCAAAAGCGGCACTTTTATTCGTGACTAGTTAGAAGCAAGTAAAACCATTCGGAAAAGCAATATTTGCATGTTTTATTAATCAATCAAGGGAACTAATAAATGACACAAAGTATTTTTAAAATTAAAAGGACTTTCCTCATACCTTTTATCACTTTCGTTGTTCTTCTCTTCTTATTGTTTCTAATCAGTTTATTTAAAGGTCAAATGCTGGAGAAAATCATTCTGGCAGTTTCTTTCGCCATTACCTTATTTATTGCTGTTGAAGCAACAAAAAGAAAAATTATTGTAACTAACGAGGGCTTAAAAATAGAGAAGTTTTTTCGTATAAAAGAATTTACCTGGGCAGAGATTACACAATTAGGAGTTGTTATCCTGCGTAATAAAATTTATTTTATATTAACAACGACCAAGGGATTTTATTTTTTTTCCAACTTATTAGAAAACCATGCTTTACTTATTCGTTCTCTTGTGGATAAGGTGGAAAATGAGAAAGTCGAAATAGAAGTTAAGAATTATCTGGAAAATCCTGTGGAACAACGTTCTTTGATTGTGATGTGTTGGTTCGGTGTCTTAATCTGTACTGCCTTTATAATTTTAAAATTGTTATCATTTTAAGTTTGGAATTAACCATTCTTTTTAAGTACATTTTACTTTCTTAGTAAATTCTACCCGAAAGGAGTATGCTTCAAAAAATGCGATCGAAAAAGCACAACAAGTCAGAAATGGTTATGAATGTGAAGGCAACCCCTTATGTAGCTGTTGAAGAAATAATGGAAAAAAAACTGGAAGATATTACTACTATTTTATCTTCTTCCGGTGATCGCAAAAGCAAGCTTTATGAAGAAGTCCTGAGTATGGTGGAAAAGGGTTTATTTAAAATTGCTTTGCGCCGGTCAAATGGCGTAAAGAGTTCCGCTGCAGTATTTTTAGGCATTAACCGCAACACATTTACTGATAAAATGGCTAAACTGGGTATTAGCTGTGGGAAAAATCATAAGTAGTCTTTTAAAAAATATTTATGACTAGAACGATTAAAAAAACTGTAACCTTATCTCCAAAGGTAATTTGTCTCTTAAAAAAAGGGGTTCGGATGACGGCCCCTTTTTCTGTGGAAATCGGTGATGAAGTAAATCTGGAAAAGATTGACGATTCCTCAATAATTTATGGCGCCGCAAGGATTTACGGTGAAAACACATTAATTTCTCCGGAAGTAAAACTGGGATTCGAAGGACCAGTTACTTTAATTAATTGTCAACTGGGCACTGCAGTAGAACTCAAGGGCGGATATTTTACCAATTCGGTATTTTTAAATAAGTCAACAATGGGCAGCAATGCGCAGGTTCGTTCCGGCTGCCTCTTGGAAGAAGAAGCAGGCGGAAATCATTGTGTCGGTTTAAAACAAACAATTCTCTTCCCTTTCGTGCAGCTGGGAAGTCTGATTAACTTTTGTGATTGCCTGATGGCTGGTGGCACGAGCCGCAGGAATCACAGTGAAGTGGGCAGTTCCTACATTCATTTTAATTATACTCCACGGCAGAATAAAGCGACTCCTTCATTAATCGGCGATGTGCCGCGCGGAGTAATGTTGCGGGAGCCACCTATCTTCCTGGGCGGTCAGGGTGGCATTGTGGGACCGGTACAAATTGATTATGGAACGGTGATTCCCGCAGGTGTTATTTGCCGGCAAGATTTTAAAACCGAGGGAATACATTGGACATCGTTAACCTCGCTGGAGAAGAAGAAAGAGTCTGCCGGTGCCTACGGCAGCGACATCACTCGAAAAGTTAAGCATAACATAGAGTACGTGGCTAATTTGTCGGCTTTGAGGCAGTGGTATCGCCATGTGCGTCGCGAGTTTTTTATGAAAGAACCGTATGGCGATCTTCTTTATTCCGGAGCGGGCATGGTTCTGGATGAAGCCATTGCAGAAAGGGTCAAGCAGCTACGCCTGTTTGCACAAAACATAGAAACTTCTATGGAAGTAGTCACAAAAATAATGGAAAAAATATATCCGGGTAGCGTGTCGCGTGCTCAGAAACAGTTTTTGCAAAATTGGCCCCGAATGGAAGAATATCTTTCCGGTAACAATGAGGAAAAGATTGGGCTGAAGAAGAGAGATTCGTTTGTAAAAATAATGCATCGCCTTTCCAACAAAGGAAACTCTTATCTGGAATCAATACAATTGTTAACGCCTGCACAAACTCAGGAAGGTACGGACTGGTTAAGAGGTATTACTAAAAACATTATAACTGAGTGTATAAATAATAACCCTGACGCTTCGCGGCGGAAAGAAAAATAATGTTTATTGCGCGAATGCTCAATACCATAAAAAATATGGGCCGGTTTCTTGCGGTCTGTCAAATATTTATAGGAAAACATCCGGCAAATGTTTCCGTTCCGGCAATAATCTTTTTCCCGGTTATGACTTCTCAACTTAACTGCGGCTTTGCCGGACTGATGACTTTCCATCCCGATAAAAAACCTGCGGAATCAACCGAAGATCTGGAACTGGCAACGTTGTGGAAAAAGATCAAAAGTTTTGGTTTAAAAAATGCCTTAACCGGAAAGATTATCGCAGAAAAATACTTAGACGGGCTCGAAACTCTCAGCTCCATGGAAAAAATTACATTGGAGCTAAAGCAGGAAAGTAATCAGGAATTTCTTTTCTTCCATAATGCAAGATCCAAAAAACTTCTAAGTTTAGTTGAAAAGATGAAATTATTTCTGGCGGAAGAAGAAAACATCCTGGAAGGTAACGCCACTAAATTTACTTCCACCGATCTGGAAATTATTAATAGCCGGATGATTCTGTTTAAAGATATCCAATGGATTTTAGAGAAAGATATCCTGGCTAATTTCCCGAAGATTCTTGATCTTTCCGGAGCAAAAAAGATATCCGAAATCAAACCGGCGTCCTTCAAAAAATACCGGCAAATTAATTTATTGCTCAATGCACTGGACCGATTGGAAGTCCGAGGCAGAGATTCCGCGGGACTGCAAATTGTCTTTACACTGGAAAATGAAAAAGACATGGAAAAAATATTGGTTAAGTTGATAGATAGCAACTTGTATCAAAATTATTTAACTCGGGTAAAGGAAGGAGACCTTCTTAATGATTCAATATCCGTCACAGCGGATAGAAGAACCCTGGCTTTTACTTATAAAACATTTTCCATTGTCGGCGAATTGGGACGCAATGTCAGCAACCTTAGGCAAACAATTAAAAAAGATGAAATTCTCCGGCACCTTGCTTCTTTGGATACGTTATACGAGACCGCTCTCACTCATACCCGCTGGGCTTCTGTCGGTTCCATAACAGAAGAAAATTGCCATCCGGTAAATAATTATAAACCTAACCAGATAAGTCCGCTTTTCCCTTTTTATCAAAAGTCCGTAGCTCACATTAATGTTATTCTGAATGGTGATATTGATAATTATCCGGCATTGTACACGAACCTGGAAATAGGCAAAGAACCTATTAACCCGGAAGTTACCACTGATACAAAAATTATTCCTCTGCAAATCGAGAAATATCTGAAGGCGGGGCAAAATCTTGCCGAGTCCTTCCGCCTTGCCTTAAATGATTTTGAAGGTTCACACGCCATAGCCATGACCAGCGATCTGGAACCGGGAAAATTCTTTTTGGCGCTCAGGGGCAGTGGCCAATCAATTTACGTTGGCATTAGTTCTGATCAGTGTATGTTTTCTTCAGAACTCTATGGCTTAGTGGAAGTAATGCCTCATTTTATCAAAATGAATGGAGAAATTAATGCTTCCGGCGAAAACGCAGCAGCGGGACAAATTTTTATTTTAGATCAGAATTCTTCCGGAAGATTAGCAGAAATCAAGGCTTCCTATTATGATGGCACCAAAATTTCTTTAAAAGAAAACTCCTTGCAAAAAGCTGAAATTACAACAAGGGACATTGATCGCGGCGATTATCCTCACTTTTTCCTCAAGGAAATTTCCGAATCGGCTGTTTCCATCAAGAGAACTTTGCGGGGCAAATATCGAATTGTGACGAAGAATGATTCTTTATCGCAGGTTATTTTTAATTTAGGAATGAATATCGTACCAGCCGCTGTTCAATCGGGCCTTAAAAACGGCACCATCAAAAATA